>JANMJQ010000233.1:0-28999 GCA_031371445.1 Akkermansiaceae bacterium | reverse complement strand
GACGCGCGGATCATCAACATCGCGTCCGTCATCGGCCTCATCGGCAACGCAGGCCAAGCCAACTACTCCGCGAGCAAAGCGGGCCTCATTGGATTTACCAAAGCAATCGCCCGTGAACTCGCCGGCCGCAGCGTCACTTGTAATGCCGTCGCACCCGGCTTCATCAGCACCGACATGACCGACGAACTTCCGCAAGCAGTGAAGGATGGTGTCATCGGAAAAATTCCATTGGCGACATTCGGTGAAACCAAAGACATCGCCGAAGCCGTCGCCTTCCTTGCGAGTCCCGCAGCGCGCTACATCACGGGGCAAGTGCTCGCGGTCGATGGCGGGATGACGATGTGACGAAGCACTCAATCTACTATGAATCTAATACTGCTCCGCCACGGCAAAGCGGAAGATCACAACCCCGGCGGAGATTATGCGCGTGCTTTGGTGGAGAAAGGACGTGAGCAGGCCCGCAAGCAGGGGCGGCTGTTGAAGGGCGCGGGACTGTTGCCGGACATCGTTCTAACAAGTCCCCTGTTGCGAGCGCGGCAAACCGCGGATGAGTTCTGCGAGGCGGCGGGCATCCCGGGGCCGGTGATACAGGGTTGGATCGCTTCGGGCATGAACACCGACCAGGCCCTAACAGAACTAGCGGCGTTCAAGGATTTCAGGCGCGTGATGATCGTCGGCCACGAGCCGGATTTTTCGCAGTTCCTCATCGATGTCCTCAGAGTTTCCGTGGGTGACATCGAAATGAAAAAAGGCGCCATCGCCTGCCTGCGGATTTCACCGCCTTCGAAACGTGGAACGCTCACATCACTGATCCCGCCGAAGCTGGCGGATGATGTGGACGATTGAGAGCAACTAAGGAGCGCGTTCATTCTGAACGCTGGGGGTAGCGGACATGCTGTCCGCCGTCTTCACTGCCGACAGCATGTCGGCAGTCGACAGAATGTCGACGCTCCAGCGCCCCAATCGTCAGGCAAAATCCCTTCCTCTTCCGGTTTTGATTGCCACGGGGGCGCTCTCCCGAAAGAGTTTCCGCGTCTCCACATGATCGTTGTCGCCATTGCCAATCAAAAGGGCGGCGTGGGTAAAACCACCACCGCGCTCAATCTTTCCGCAGCCCTGGCGTTGCGCGGCCAGCGCGTGTTGCTGATTGACCTCGACCCGCAGGCGAACTGCACCAGCGGCCTTGGCATTGAACCGCCCGAAGGTTGCAGCATGTACCCGGTGCTCGTCGGCGACAACACAGTAGCCCAGCAAATCATCCCATCGGGCCGCGAGCATTTGTCGCTGGTGCCTTCGGAAATGGACCTCGCCGGTGTCGAGATCGAGCTCGCCCGCAGTGACGATCACCTGACGCGGCTTCGCAAGATCCTGCAGGCGCTCAAGCCAAACGACCTCTTCGAGTATTGCATCCTCGACACTCCCCCGTCGCTCGGCGTGCTCATGACCTCGGCCCTCGCCGCGGCGGATGAAATTTTGATCCCGCTCCAATGCGAGTGGTTTGGCCTCGAAGGATTGGCCAAAATCGTTCACGTCATCGACCAGATCCGCAATTCCGATGCGAACCCCGCCATCCGCCTGGAAGGCATCGTGATGACCATGTTTGATGGTCGGACCCTGCTCTCGCGCCAGGTCGTCGAAGAGGTTTCGCGGTTTTTCCCCGATCAAATCTACCGCACGATGATTCCGCGGACGATCCGGATTGGCGAGGCACCGAGCCATGGCAAAACGATTTTCGAGCACGATCCGAACGGGCTGGGCTCGCAAGCCTACGGGGCTTTGGCCGACGAATTTCTGACCCGACACGCGGCGATAGGAATGGTATTGGCCTGATGAAATGCATAAATTTCGACTAATTACATCAAATTGATTCATATTCTACTTGAATATGATGCAGGATGAGTGAGACTACGGCATGAGAATCACGGTTGACATCGAAAACGGGATTTTGGACGAATTGTTGAAAATCACCGGGGACAAGAACAAGAGTCCAGCTGTTGCACGGGCGGTCACAGAATACGTGCGGCGCAAAAAGGCCCGGGATTTTGGACGGATGATCCGCGAAGGAGTCTTCGACTATCCTGACCCAGTGGCTGACCCGGCGGGAGTGGACGCCGCCAATCCGGTTCCACCACTTTATCCGGAATAGGTCATGGTGCTGGTGGATTCATCCGCTTGGATCGAGTGCTTTCGCCGCAACGGCGACATGCGCGTCAAGCTTGCAGTGGAAGGCCTGCTTGAAGCCTATGAAGCGCAATGGTGCTCCCCGGTCCGTCTTGAGGTTCTGGGAGGAGCACGGAAAGAAGAACGTGCGCGCCTGGGAGAATGCTTCTCGGTCATCCCTTACCGTCCCTGCCGGCAGGACGATTGGGACCGCGGCGTCGCCCTCGCCTGGCGATTGCGCGACAAGGGCCTCACCGTCCCCTGGCTCGATGTCCTCATCGCTGCCATTGCCATCCATGATGGTGTGCGGCTCTACACCATCGACGACCATTTTAAGACGATGGCCCCATACACCGGCCTTTTACTATATCGCCCGGGATACGGAGGCAGCTTCAATGAGGAGGATGAGGGCTGAAGCGGAAGCGCAAGGTCCTGTGACAAGGGCAGCGCGTGGAACGTTGGAGGTATCAGCGAGGAACACCGATTCCCGCTTGACCTGCAAGCGGCGAATGATGAGCGTTGCAGCCTTTCTCTTCAAGAGTAGGGTACACCCCTTCGTTCTCGTCAGGTCAGCCCGCGGAATGAAGCCACACCCACTCTCGGCAGAACTGTCAAATTTCCCACTTACCTTCTGATTTTCAAACCTATCCATGTTCAAAAAGCTTTTCGGCAATCTGTTTTCAAATGATATCGGCATCGATCTTGGAACCGCAAACACACTGATCAACGTCAAGGACCACGGCATCGTTTTACGCGAGCCGTCGGTGGTTGCGGTCAGGTCGGGAACCAACGAAGTGCTGGCCGTCGGTGACGACGCCAAACGCATGCTGGGCCGCACGCCTGGTAATATTATCGCGATCCGCCCGTTGAAGGACGGCGTCATCGCGGATTTCGAAGTCACCGAAGCGATGCTCCGGCATTTCATCCGCAAGGTGAACAAGGGCCGCCGATCGAACCCACGGGTGCTGATCGCGATCCCCTCGGGCATCACCGAGGTTGAGCGCCGCGCCGTGCGTGAGTCCGCCGAACAGGCTGGCGCTCGCGAGGTTTATCTAATCGAAGAGCCGATGGCGGCTGCGATCGGTGTCGGCCTGCCGGTGCAGGAAGCGTCGGGCAACATGATCGTCGATATCGGCGGTGGCACCACGGAGGTCGCGCTCATTTCGCTTTCCGGCATCGTTTATGCACGCAGTGTTCGCACGGCCGGCGATGAGTTGGATGAGGCGATCATCCAATACATGAAGCGCGCGTATAACTTGATGATCGGCGAGCGCACATCGGAGGAAATCAAAATCCGCCTTGGTTCCGCCGCTCCCCTTCCCAAGGAAATGACCATGGAAGTCAAAGGCCGCGACTTGGTGGCGGGACTTCCGAAAACCATCACCATCACCTCGCAGGAAATCCGCGAGGCCATGTCCGACCCGCTCAGCACCATCGTCGACGCGGTTCGCACCACTCTCGAACGCTGCCCGCCGGAACTGGCCGCCGATCTTGTCGATCGCGGCATCGTTCTTGCCGGTGGTGGTGCCTTGCTCAAGGGGCTTGACCGCCTGCTGCGCGAGGAAACGGGATTGCCGGTCCACATTGCCGAAGACCCGCTCAGCGCGGTGGCCGAAGGCACTGGCAAGGCGCTTCAGGAGCTGGCTCTCCTAAAGCGTGTCACCAACTCAGACCGCTAAGTCGTCGGACTAGGTCCCGGCCATGAAGCCGCTCAATCTCATTGCCCTGCTGCTCTTCCTCGGAGGGGCCGTGTGGGCGTTTACCCGCAGCGAGCGGGCGGTGCGTGAGATCCAGAATCTCTATTTTTCCGCGATGGCTCCGTTCTTGAAATCGGGCTCGCAATTGGAAACCCAGGCCCGCGCGTTCATGAAGGAAACGCGGCACTCCAAGGAACTGGAAACCGAGTTGGAAGCGGTCCGCGGCGAGGTCGGTGCGTTGCGTGTGAAGAACTCGCTCTATCTCGATTTGGAACGGGAAAATGCCCAACTCCGCCACGCCTTGGATTTCAAGAAGGCCACCCATTTCGATGTCGTCGCCGCACAGGTGATCCGCCGCAATCCGACGACATGGTGGGAAACGGTGGACATCGATGCGGGTGAAGAACACGGCGTTGGCACGCAGCTCGCCGTGCTTTCGGACAAAGGCCTAGTTGGAAAAATCGAGCGCATCTACAAAGACCAGAACCGTTCATCGGTGCTTCTTCTAACAGATGAGGGCTGTCAGGTGTCGGCACGCGTCGAGAACTCGCCCGAAGTCGGCATCCTCAGCGGCCAGCGCGGACGCTTCGATGGCGATCCGTTGTTGCGTTTGAAATTCCTGTCCACCGACGCCGCGCTCCACAAGGGGCAAAAAGTTTTCACCACCGGCCGCGGTGGCATTTTCCAGCCGAACATTCTGTTAGGCACCATCGATTCAGTCGAGAAAGGTGCCTTGGATTCGGAAGCACTGGTCCGTCCTTCGGTCAATTTCTCAGACCTGGGCACAGTGTTCGTCGTTCTGTCCGCCGACCCCTGAACCCTTGTGATCCGTTATTCCATCGTCACGATACTGCTGCTCCTCGCTTCTTTTGTGGTGCAGCAATTCCTGCCTGCCTTCACCGGCATCCATCATTCGCGGATCCTGTTGGTGCAACTCGTCTTCCTCTGCTCGGCGGTGACAGTCGGCCAGCCGACCATGTTCCTGTTGGCCTTCATCGGTGGCTTGTTCTGGGATGCGAATTGCTGGATCGGCTCCCATGGCGGCGATGTCGAGGTTTACACACAGCAGGTCGAATCACTGCGCTTCGGATACTCGATCGTCCTCTTCGGCGCGATGGGCATCCTCATGCAGGGAATCCAGCCGCTTTTCCAACAAGGGAAATGGCAGTTCTCGGCGATCCTCACCGGCATCGCAATCTTCCTCTATCTAACAGCCGAATACGCCATCATCAATTTCGTTCGCGGCGAACCGGTGTTTTCCAAGGCAACTGCCCTGCAAATGCTTTTCACTTCATTACTCACCATGCTGTTCTCGCCGCTGGTGTTCTGGATTCTGTTCAAGGTCGCTCGACTCTGCGACCACTCCATCAACCCCGAAGCCAACCGCAAGCGCCGCCGCGCTTATTGATCCATGGAACCCGGCTATCGGCTTCGCCTCTATCTGCTGACCGCGCTCGTGCTGGTCGGCTTTGGCGCGTTGCTGTCGCGGCTCTATAAATTCCAGATCGAACGCCGCAGCGAGTTCCTGCAACTGGTCCCCGGCAACCGCACCGTCACCGTCCGCGAGCCCGGCATCCGCGGGGAAATCACCGATCGCAACGGCATCACGCTCGCCCGCAATTTCCGCAGCTACGAGGTTTCCTTCAATCTCGACGAAGTCCGCCAGGCCTATCTCGCGCAGCATGCGGATCCGAAACTGAAGCGAGTTGTCCGTGAAGATGGCTTCAATAGAGTCAGCGATGAAAAGGACATCTATACCATCGTCACCGAGGGCCCGGTGCGTATGCTCGCCAATCTCGGTCTCGCGCGGCCTTACAAAGCCAGCGCCCTTCGCAGCCATTTCCTCACTCACGGCGGACTCATCCCCTTCAGCTACCGTTCCGATCTCAGCTACAACGAATTTGCGAAATTCGCGGAACACAACCTCGATCTGCCGGGTGTCTATCTGACACTCCGCGCGCACCGCGAGTATCCCTTTGGTTCGCTCGCATCCCATGAGCTCGGTTATCTGAAGCAATGGGAAAAAGGCGACGTGCCTGATAGCGCGACCCGCAAGTTCGACCACTACCTCGGCGACGACAAGGGCTTCAGCGGCATCGAGGCATCGATGGATGAAATCCTGCGCGGGCCCGAAGGACAGAAATCCATCGTGAAGGATGAGAAGGGCCGCACCATCGGCATGTCCGACTATGTGAAGCCCGGCGTGGGCGCGCAGGTCCGGCTGGCGATTGATGCACCGGTGCAATATCTGTTAGAGAATACCCTCCGTTTTGCCGGCCGGGCGGCGGGCGTCGTAATGGATCCCAACACCGGCGAGGTGCTCGCGATGGCCTCCGTGCCCGATTACAATCCCAACGATTTCATCCCAAGCATCACGCAAAAGAACTGGGACGAATACCGCTCTAACAGCCAGCTCGCACCGCTGACGAACCGCTCGGTTTCGGAATTCACGCCGGGCTCGACGATGAAAATCCCCACCGCGGTGGCGGGCGCGCTCGCGGGCCAGGCGAACAGGCGCTATTCGTGCGACGGCTTCGTCATGTATGGCAACCAGCAGGTCGGCTGCTGGATCTGGAACCAGCACAGGGGCAGCCACGGCGACCAGAACCTTTCGCAAGCGGTCCAGCATTCCTGCAATCCGTATTTCAACAAGCTCGCCAATACGATCGGCTGGAAAGCGATGGTGGACGGTTGCCAATTGGTGGGTATCGGTAAACAGACGGGCATCGAATTGCCTGAGGAAAAGCCCGGCATGCTTCCCGGCAGCAGGCAATGGCGCGCGGCCAAGCCGGATGCTGTGATGACCCCCGCACTCACTGCCTTCCTATCGATCGGCCAGGGCGATTCGCTGGCGACTCCGCTGCAAATGTGCGCCGTCGCCGCCTGCATCGCCAACGGGGGGAAGTATTACAAACCTCGTATCGTGAAACAAGCCGTCGGCGAAAACGGCAAGATCATCATCAGTGACGTGCCAAACCTGGTGGTGGACCTCACCAAATCCGGCGTCAAGCCCGCCGACATCGAGCTGATCCGCAAGGGCATGTATATGTCCACCAACGACCCCGGCGGAACTTCGGGCAAGGCCAAGCTTGCAAACATCAAGGTCGCCTCCAAGAGCGGCACCGCGCAGACAGTCGATAACGGCAAGAAGTCGAACAACTCGTGGATCATGACTTTCGCGCCATACGAAAATCCGAAATACGCGATCTGCATTCTCGTCCAAAACGGCGGCTCCGGCGGTGCTGTCTGCGGACCGCTTGCCAACTTGGTGTATCGTGGTCTTTTCGCGCGCGACAACAATCACATCCGCCTGCCTTTGAAACAGCAGACAAGGGCAACGGGTCACTTGGGCGAGTTGGTGAAATCCATCGAGATCCCACCCGAAGTCATCGCTAAGGTGGAAGCGGGCGATACCGAACCGCCACCCGAAGCGGTTGCCGCGGCGGCTGCCAACCAAACGCCGCCCGTGGACGATGACACAGGCGAAACCGGCGAAGAAGCGGGCGATGCCGCAACCGGCGCGCAACCACCAACGGCCGTTCCCTCACCTGCCCTTTCAACACCCACCATCACCCCGGAAGTCGATGCCGAAGGCTCGGTGATTCCAAAGGCCGTGCCCGTGAAAGAGCCCTGAAACCTTTTCCAATAACCCACACTCCCCCAATCATTTTCAATCCAATCATCATGATCCAACATATCAAAAGACTTCTCGGCATCGGGAAGCCCGACGCCTCGCGTGGCAACAGCATCATCGTCAACGTCGAAAAACTCGAACGCCGCGTGGCTCTCGTCGAAGACGGTGTCCTTGAAGAATACACCGTCGAACGCGAAGGCGACCAAAACATTGTCGGTGGCATCTTCAAAGGCCGCGTCAAAAACATCGAACCCGGACTCAAGGCGATGTTTGTCGATATCGGCCTCGACAAAAACGCGTTCCTGCATTTCTGGGACGCCATCCCCGCCGCGCTTGATGGCGGGCTTGAGGAGATCCAGCGCGAGAGCAAACAGAAGAAGCAGCAGAAGAAAATCACGTCAAAGGACATTCCCGACATCTATCCGATCGGCTCCGAAATCGTGATCCAGGTTTCGAAGGGACCCATCGGCACCAAAGGCCCGCGCGTCACCACCAACATTTCGCTGGCCGGCCGTTACCTGGTGCTCATGCCCTTCACCGAGCAGTTTGGTATTTCACGGAAAATCGAAGATCCCAAGGAACGCCAACGCCTGCGCAGGATCGTCCAGAAGCTGTCGGTGCCGGAAGGCATGGGCATCATCATGCGGACGGTTGCCTCGGGAACCCGCGCACGGCATTTCGTCCGCGACCTGGCGATGTTGTTGGAACAATGGGATGAAATCGAAGCCCGCCGCGCCAACAATCCGGCACCGGCCTGCATCTTCCAGGAGCCTGGCCTCATCGAACGCACCGCCCGCGATTTTCTAACAGACGAGATCGACCAGGTCATGTGCGACGATGCCGAAACGACCGAGATGATCCGCAAGATCGCCGGCAAGGTCTCACGCCGTGCCAAGCGCCGCATCCATCATTTGCCCACCTCCACGCAGCCAATCTTCGAACGCGTCGGCATCCAGAAGCAAATCGACGAAGCCTTCTCGCGCCAGGTCTGGCTGCCCTGCGGCGGCTATATCGTCATCGACGAGACCGAGGCCCTGATCGCCATCGACGTCAACACCGGCCGCAACCGCGGGGCGAAGGATGTCGACAAGATGATCCTCGAAACCAACGTCGAAGCCGCGCAGGAAGTCGCGCGCCAACTCCGCTTGCGCAACATCGGCGGTCTGGTCGTCATTGACCTCATCGACATGCGTCATCGCAAGGACCAGCAGACGGTTTACAAGGCGATCAAGGAACGTCTCAAGAAGGACAAGGCCAAGACCCAGGTGCTGCAGATTTCGCCGGTCGGCCTCATGGAAATGACCCGCCAGCGCCTCAACGAATCGTTGCGCGACTCGATGTATGAGCCATGCCCGTATTGCCAGGGCCGCGCCCGCGTCAAAACGCCGATGACGATGTCCGTCGAAATCCAGCGACGCTTGAACACAGTCATCCAAAAACATCGCGACACAGTGGGCGACATCATCGTCATCGTGAATACCGACGTCCTCAACCGCTTCAAAAGCGAGGACTCGAAGCTGCTGGTCGAGCTCGAACGCTCGCACTCCGGCCGCCTCATCTTCCGCTCCGACCCAACCCTCAACCGCGAACGCTTCACCATCATCGACGCAGCGACTGAGAAAGCGCTGGATCAGGTGTGAGGGAGAAGTTGATAGTCGATTGTTGATTGTTGATAGGAAGTCCAGAAAGCTCTCTCTCCACCTCTGCCTCTTTTTCTTCACTCTCAACCCTCAACACTCAACACTCAACACTCAACTTCTTCGCCTCTTCGCTATCAACCATCAACTCTCAACCATCAACTTCTTCCAATGTCCCGCAAATCGAAGATCATCATCACATTGGGCCCCGCGACGGAGTCGGCGGAAATGATTGGCAAGCTGATCGACGGCGGCACCAACGTTTTCCGCCTCAACATGAGCCATGCACGGCATGACTGGGCCCGGGAAATGGCGCGGCGTGTCCGCAGCGAGGCGGCCGCCCGCAATGCCCACACCGCCGTTCTGTTCGACCTGACCGGACCCTCGATCCGCACCGGCGATTTGGAGAAGCCGTATGCGCTGCTCGAGGGCGACACCGTGGAGTTCCGCAAAGTCGGATCGGATCCGACGGTCCCGCTTTCAACCACGGTTAACTACGACGGTTTGATGAATGATGTGGCGGTGGGCAACACGCTGGTGGTGGACAACGGCGCCCTGCTGATGCGCATCGATGTCGTGGAGTCCGACCGCGTGCTTTGCCACGTCAAGACTCCGGGGACGATGGGCTCGCGCCGTCACATCAATTTGCCGGGCGTGCGGCTGAATCTGCCCGCCCTCACCGAAAAGGACCACGACGACCTTGCGCTCGCGGTCGAATGTGGCGCCGATTATATCGCCGGTTCCTTCGTCCGCGACGGCGCGCACGTGCGGGAATTGCGCGAAGCCATGCAGGCGCTCGAGGGCGAGGCGCAGATCGTCGCCAAGGTCGAGGACCAGGAAGCCATCCGCAACATCGACGCAATTATCCATGAGGCGGACGTGATCATGATCGCCCGCGGTGACCTCGGCACGGAGGTCGAATTCGAGGAACTGCCGATCCTGCAGCGCCGCATCGTCAAGCGCTGCCACGAGCTCGGGACGCGCGTCATCGTCGCGACGCAGTTGCTTGAATCGATGATCCTCAACCCCACGCCGACCCGTGCGGAAGTGACCGACGTGATGAACGCCGCCTATGAAGAAGCCGATTGCCTCATGCTCTCCGGCGAAACCTCGGTGGGACGTTATCCCGAGCGCTGCGTCGAGGCGCTTGTTAGAATTTCCAGCCGCATCGAACGCTCCGGCGGCCAGGGCTTCGGCCAAAGCGTACTTCTTCGCGACGAACGCCAGAAAACCGCCCGCGCCGCCGTCACGCTGGCGGATTCGCTGCCCGATGCGCGCCTCATCGTCCTTACCCGCCGCGGCGTGCTTGCCAATCACGTCGCGATGATGCGGCCCCGCACGGGAGGCTTCTATGCATTCACACCGACCGAACGGGTGTGCTGCCAGCTTTCGCTGACCCGCGGTGTGCGGGCATTCAAACTCGCCTTCGCTTCCAACATCGAGCTAACGATCGAACGCGTCTGCGAAGCCCTGCGCCAGGCCAATCTCGTCCGTCCCGGCACCCCGCTGGTCATCGTGTCCGACATCCTCTCGGATCACTTCGCTGCGAATTCGATTCTTCTTCACCATGCGTAGGATGAAGAAGTTGATGGTTGATGGTTGATGGTTGATGGCAAGAAACAGATGGCTCCCGAGACACAAATCACCGGTGAAGAAAAGTTCCAACTGATAACTATTAACCGATTTCTGATAACTCAGTGAAACTGCACCACGGCGACTGCCTTGAAGTCCTACCAACGCTGGAAGCCGGCTCCATCGACCTGGTCGTCACCTCCCCGCCCTACAATCTCGGCATCGCCTACAAGACCTTCAAGGACACCGCGCCGCGGGATGAGTTTCTAGCATGGTGCGTGAAATGGGCGGCCGAGGTGAAGCGTGTGATGACGGATGATGCCTCGTTCTTTCTCAACGTCGGTGCGGCACCCGCAAATCCCCTGCTGCCGCATCAGTTATTGATCGCTCTAACAGATGGGCCGTCGCCGCTGTTCGCATTGCAGAACACCTTTCATTGGATCAAGTCGATCAGCATCGAAACCCGTGCCGGCGAACAAATCAGCGCGGGTCATTTCAAGCCGATCAACTCGAAACGCTTCGTCAACGATTGCCACGAGTATGTGTTCCATCTCACGAAATCCGGCGATGTCCCCCTCGATCGCCGCGCGGCCGGAGTTCCCTATCAGGACAAATCGAACATCGCCCGCTGGGGCCATACCGGCGGCCAGGACGCGCGCTGCCGCGGCAACACCTGGTTCATCCCCTACGAGACGATCAACTCACGCGACAAGGATCGGCCGCACCCCGCCACCTTTCCGATCGCCCTTGTTGAGCAATGCTTCCGCCTCCACGGCAAAGGCCCCGCCACCCGCATGCTGGATCCTTTTCTAGGCATCGGCACCTCGGCAATCGCGGCGCATCGGCAAAAGCTGGAGCACTTCACCGGGATCGAACTGGATAGCGAGTATCTGGCAGTGGCCCGGGAACGCTTGGAGGCCGAGAAAAGCGCGAAACTTTCGGAACTGCCCTTTGATTGAATTCATGTCGAGTGAAGGAACTCGCGGATCCAGTGAACGACTCGGGCGTTGACCCCTCATCTCTCGCGTGTATGGTGCGCATGTCGTGAACGCGAAAAAAAAGGATCAGCCGAAAACTCTGACAGCCGGTCCGGACAAGGCCCGGGCAGGTCAGGGCATTCGCTTGAAAGCTTCTACCAGCGACTATGCGACCTTTGTGGAAACTACAGCGAATGCCATGGGGCGGAACGTTCCGTCCGCATCCGATGCCAAAGCCAACAAGCAGTTGCTTTGGCTGGTGAACTTGGAATCCTGAAAAAGCCCGAATTCAGTTGGGATTCATTCGTGGGCGGAGATTCCAGTTTGAAGCTGGGAACTGAGCATGCGGTTGACCTGTCAATTGCTTCAGGGCTTGTAGGCAAGACAACCATCCCTCCGGCATTCGGCCTCGTCCCCGAGCTCATCTCTCTCCCGGTTGTAAATCTCCGGGCTGAACCAGGCGAAGCGACGACTCGCGAGGTCATCGAGTTCCTCCATGCGACACCGCTGGAATACCTCGCCCGCTGGATCCGAATCAATACGTCGGCATCGCCCCACAGCGGAACACCGTATCCAGCACGTTCTTATCCGTGGCCGGATCATAGGTCACCGTCATCGCGATCCGGTTCTTCGGATCATGCCAGTCCTTCCAGTGGATCATCAGCGCCTTGCCGTATTCCTTGTGCTCGATCACGGCCTTGATCTTGGAATCCACCGAGCCGATGGCGTGTTTGGTTTCTATCAGTAAAATACCTTCCTTCGCGACAGTGCGATTCTTCACCCCCACCACGAAGTCCGGGAAAAACCGTCCTCCGTCCGGACGCACGATGGCCACCGAGTGCTTCTTTCGAGGCGGATTTCTGTGCCACCAAAGCACCGTCCCGCTCGGATCGTTGTCGAGGTTTCTGGCGAACTCCACTTCCCACGGATTCAGGTCCGGCGGATAAACGCCATACACGTTCTTGAAAGACGGCGGGAGTACATCCGCCGATTCGATGAAGCCAGGCAGTGGTTCCGTTTCCCGAGTGAATGAAAACCGCGCGGCGCATTGTTTCTCCACCTCCTTGAGTATCCCCGGATACCTCACCAGAATCAGGGAAAGTGCAGCTTCCAACCGTTCCTCGTCTTCCGCCACCTCGCTCATGCCATGGCTTACGAATTCCTCGGCCAATCGCTTGAGCAGATGATCCTGAAGATCCTTCGGGCTCAGGTACTGTTGCCTTAGTAGCATTTGCTGCGCCTGCCGCTCCGCCTTGTCCAAATCAATCCTCGCCTGAATGATCGACCGCTGTTCCTCCTGCACCAACGTACCCAAATGCGTCTTTTCCACGCGGATGATCTGCACGTCCTTGGCGAGAGCTGTTAGAATGGTACGGTCGCTGAATGCCACCTGCTGCTCCATGCAGGAAAGCAAATGATCCAGAATATCGAACGGTAGATCCTGCGTGAGAAAACGCAGCGGCATGCCCTGCTTGAGTGAATGACGATGTATGCCCGGCTCAGGTTCTGCGCTTGGTGCGGCCTCGGCCTCGTTGCGGGCCTTCGCTGTAAGAGCGTCCAACAAATCCAGCAGCCCCTGACTCCTCGCTTTGCTTTCCTCTGAGGAATCCTGAACTTCATCGGATGGACCGGATTTCTTCGCTTCTTTGCCGCCTTGAGGCTCCGGTGCGGCCGGAAACAAGATCGGCTGGTTGTTCGAGATCAGTTGCAGGTTCGACTCGCCACCGATCCGCGTCAGCATCACGAACGGACTGGTCGCCGTGAGTTGGCTCCGGAGTTGGTTGATCTTCTCCGCCGCATTGGAAATCCCTGCCTGGCTCTCGTGATCCGCCAGAAATAGATAGCCATACCGCAGCACCGCCGGCAGCTCGCAGCCCTGCAAGCGTTGGTGCACACGCAGGATGCGGCCAATCAACTGCGTCCCGAAATCCGAGTCTCTAACAGGACGCATCGAAACCATGCAAAAGGCACGCGGCGCATCAAATCCCAAGGCCGCCGCCATTTTAAAAATCAGCACTTCCTTTGTCTCGTCGTGCGCCATCGAAAGGAAATCCTCATCGGGCTCGTCCGCCGTGTGGACCATGATCGAACTTTCGGAAAAGCCGAGCGCATGAAGCCCGCGCTTCGCTTCCTCGATGGCCTGCTTGTCCTTGCCTACCTGTACCATCATCAACGGCACCAGATTGATCTTCGCCTCCGCCAGTTCCCGCTTGATCCTCGCATGCATCGTGCAGGCATCCTGCAAAGCCGCCGCTTCGAAATCCGCAAGCACCGCTTGATCCGGCGGCGAGAGATAGGCGATGGAACGCACGCCCTCTTTCACCAATCCCGCTTCCACTGCTTCCTCTCGGGAAACCGTTACCCGATGCAAATCCTTGATCGCCGCCGCCTTTGTGAATCGCTCTGCATCGGCGTCGTCGGGTGTCGCCGTCACCATCAGGCAGTAGTCCGGCTTCAAGACATCCCGAAAGAACTCGACGGATTGTGTCTTCGCGCCGATGCCGTGATGCGCTTCGTCGATGATCACGCCAATGCGGAATCCCATGCCGCGCAGATCGGCGAGCAATTCGCCCATCGTGGAATGTTGTTCGCCCGGAGTGTGAACCTTCCGCGCATCCGCCGAACGCGCCACCACTGAGGCCCAGGTGAGCACGAACGTATCGCCGGATTTGGTGCCCCCCGCACGGCGGTCGGTGGATAGATCCCGCACGCGCAGGCCCGGATGATGGTCCCGCAGCGACATCGCCGCCTGACCGACCAGGCCCTTGAACGGAGCGAACCATAGCCACACTACCTTCTCCTCCTTGGACAATTGCTCCGCCACCGATCCGGCGATGAGCGTCTTGCCCGCGCCCGTCGGAGCCTTGAGCAGGCACGCGCCATTGTAGGCGAAAACGCGCCGCCGCTCGAAGTCCGTGGTCACCTCGTCCAGATGGCTCTTCGCCCCGCGGAACAACGTGAGCACGTTGCTGATGTAAATCTGTTGGAAAGGCTTGGGAGTGATCATGGTTTAAGGAGGTGCGACACTCCTGTCGCACTTGAGAATGAGGGGAGAAAGCGGCGGACGGAACGGCGGCTCTTTCTCGGTCCATTCGCCTCCACGACAGGAGTGTCGTGGCTCCTTAGGTGCGTCGTGATCATGGCCGCGATCCGAATCGATCAATGAGGGTTTGCGGAATGGGCAGAATGGAAATCCCGGGCTTCTCAATGCGCGTGGCCAGCGCTTCCGGTTGCCATGTGTAGATCGTCACAATCGCGGCGTGTTCCATCTCCTTTTCCAAACGCTGCACGATGGCTTCTGTTAGAGCGCTTGGATAAAACACCGATTCTTCCGGCGTGCTCCGCGCCAGGAGTCGACCGGAGGCCAGCGGCTCATCCGGCAGCAAGTCCCCGAAGTGCATGAGCTGGAGAAACAACCACACTTGCCCGTGCCCGATCTTGCGCACCACGCGCGTCAGTGGAATCCGGCGTGTCCGCAAATAGGCGAAATTTCCACCCGTGCCCGCTGTGTCGCCATAGCCTGCAATCACGTTCGCCACCCGCTGGCG
Organism: Akkermansiaceae bacterium; assembly: GCA_031371445.1. Lineage (GTDB taxonomy): Bacteria > Verrucomicrobiota > Verrucomicrobiia > Verrucomicrobiales > Akkermansiaceae > Luteolibacter. The sequence goes on along the minus strand of JANMJQ010000233.1, from coordinate 13,774 downwards.
GCAAACGTCCTGACACAGGTTTTTCGTGGGGTCCTCTGTCGTTGCCTCCGTGCTGGAAACGAGGATGAATCGCCGCGGATCAAGATCCGGATTCGCGGCGTTCATCTTGAGCACCGCGTGTGCCGTCGTCCCGGAGCCTGCGAAGAAATCCAGGATGAGGTCGCCGGGGTTGGTGGCGATTTGGAGAATGCGGTCGATCAAAGACGTCGGTTTTGGAGTAGAGAATGAACGCTCCTTATCAGGCAATGCTGCCATTAGTTCTTTCTTTGCGTTGTCATTGTGTCCGGCATCTGCATGCGTCCACCACGTATCTGGGACAACGCCGTCGTTCTTTAGCAGATGTTTGTAGCGCTTAAACGACGGCAGCTTTCCAGCGCCGTCTTTACCCCAATAGACGAGATTGTTTTCAACGTTCTCCAAATGACGTTCCTTGGAATAACGCCAAACCGCTGTTTTCTTTGGCCAGATTTCTTCAGCGGTATTCGGCTGTCGGATCGCATAATAGAGGTTGGGGCGTTCCTCCGCGCTTTTATTGCAGGTATAGTCGCTTACCCGGAAGATTCCCTTGTTGTCGGAATGGCGGTACTGCCTATCCTTTTCCTCGCCGCGCGGAAGCAAGTTTCGCTGCCACTCTTCGGAGAGTCTATAAACTAACACGTAGTCGTGGAGTGGGCAGATAGTTTTGTGGTCGTTGGCAACAGAGTAGCGCTTCTGCCAAATCACATTCGCTACAAAATTGCTTTCCCCGAACACCTCGTTCATGAGCAGGCCGAGGTGGAAGATTTCGTTGTCGTCGATGGAGACGAAGATCGCTCCGTCCTGAGCTAACAACTCACGGGCGAGGAGGAGGCGTTTCGACATAAACTCCAGCCACATCGAGTGCCGCCACGAGTGATCCTTCTCCACGAAGCGGTCGTTATAGACGAAATCCCTGTTCCCCGTGTTGTAGGGCGGATCGATGTAGATGCATTTCACCTTCCCCGCGTAAGCCACTTTCAAGGCCCGTAGCGCGTCGTAGTTGTCGCCTTCGATGATCAGGTTTTCTTTCGCCCCGTTTCCCGCGCCAAGTTCCGGCACTTCGTCCAGCGCCACAAAATCCGAGTTCAATGCCTGGTCGTGTTCAATCGCATCCTGTTCCCAAATCAGCCCGAATTTTTTCCGGTCACGCGCCTCTAACAGCGCGATGAGCTGCTCGTGGGTGAGATCACGGTAATTCTGACGGGCCATTGGCGGAAGGAGGCTGACGAGGCATCCTTCCGGTGGACGGGGAGTTAGAAAGTCGCACGAAGTCGACCGCAACGGCCTTTAGCCAACCCCCGTGGGGGAAGGCCTGGACATGCGCCGCCGCCTCCCCGGCCTTTTGGGTCGGTTTGGCGGCAATGTTGCGGTCATTGCCGACCGCTTCGTGCGAGGATTTCTAAGTCCCCATCCGCCAAAGCGGACGCTGTGAGTCAATCCATCCCCGCATGATGGGGCAAGGGTAAAGGTGGAGGAAATGCGTCCATTCGGAACGTTGAATGAAACCGACATACTGTCCTGCCTGCCATCAGCATGGCGGCAGTCCTCAGAGGCTGTTTGAAAATTTAGAGATTCGCCGGATTCGCGGTGGCAAGATTTTCGTGATTCCCGGCATTTGCCATTCCCAACAGGCGGACTGAAGATCCGCGGTTGCTCCAATCCCGATCTACGATCTCCCGAAAGACACGACAGGAGTGTCGTGGCTCCTTATCCACGATCTACGATCTCTTCCTTCCCAACAGGCGGACTGAAGATCCGCGCTCCAATTTTCAGACCGCCTCTCAGTCGATAGGGATATCGACGCTCGGTTCAGCGGCGGCGGCGCGTGAAACAAGCGCTGCCTGACACACCAAGAACAGCGAGCATCGCGGATCCGGGTTCGGGGATCGAGATGGTGAAACTGCCGTTATCGATTGGCGGACCCATGCCATCTGTCACGAAAACGATGGTGCTGAAAGTTCCATTGATTTGCACCGAGGCATAAGCGGCGCGCGGTCCGGCTATGGGCGGGGGCACAGTGGGAGGTATGCCATCTTCCAATCCGGGCACCAGATCCTGAACCTGCGCAAAGCTGTATGGAGCCCCACCGAATGACGGATCTATCCCATCTCCCGCACCACCGTTGCCGGCGAGCAGGGTCAGGCTGCTGAAGGAGGGTGTGGGCCCGAAGTTGAACGCGACCCCACTGAAGTTCGCGAAATGAAAGACCGGATTGGTGACCGGCGAACTAAATGTGATGGTCACGATATCGGTCCCACCCGGCGGCAGCGTGTAGGTGAAACCGATGCGGTCGGTAAACGGCGCAGTGGGGCTGAACACGCTGGAATAGCTGAACTGCGGCGAGGAGCCGTCAGTGGTCGAACCGCCAGTCAGAGGACTGGGAGCGTTGAAGGCGAATGCGGGGGCTGGCCCCGTTATGCTTCCCGAAACCGAGATCCCGCCAAGCGTTCCGGCAAAGGTTCCGACACCAATGCTTCCGGGAGTGACGCCGCCGGGAAACAGATCGAGAAAAACCGCCGCCTGGCTGGTCACGGCCGACAAAGTGAATGCCAGTGCGGCCGAGGCGATTGCAAGCCTTGTGGCTCCGAACGAAAACGCCGACGGCCCGGTGGAGATGGGTTTCATAAGAGCACGCGAATACCATTTCCCCGGCGGGTGATCAATGTACATTTCGAGAATTTCTGAGGTAGCCTCCCTTCGTAAGGCAGACCAAGGCAGTGTGTTCCTCCCAGGCAAAAATTTCACTTCTAGCGGCCCCGGCGATTCCATAGACAAGGGCTGCTCCCAGCCGTAGCCATTTTCCCATGATCGACGCCTTGTTCAACCTGATCCGCGATGCCTTCGCCAACGACGCGAACGACGTGTTCCTGATGGAAGGAGAGCCCCCGCGGATCCGCCGCGAGGGTGAGGTAAAGGTGCTCCACCATGGGCCGATCCCGAAGCCCGCGATGGAGGAATTCTGGCGCTCGTGCGGGATCGATCCCGTCGGCAAATTCGAAGTCGATACCTCATGGAAATTACCCGGCGGCAACCGGCTGCGTGTCAATTTATACCGCAGCCTCGGCCGCTTGGCGGCGGTCATGCGGCCGATCCGCAATGAGATCCCGCCCCTGTCCCAACTCGCGCTCCCCGCGGGGCTGTTAGAAAATTGGATCATGCGGCGCCAGGGGCTGATCCTCGTCACCGGGCCCACCGGCTCCGGAAAATCGACGACGGTCGCCGCCTGCCTCGACTACCTCAACCAGAAGGTCGCCCGCCACATCGTCACGCTCGAGGACCCGATCGAATACATTTTCACGAACGACAAATCGATCTTCTCCCAGCGCGAGATCAGCCGCGATTCGGAAAGTTTCGCGAGCGCCTTGCGGGCGGCGCTGCGACAGAGTCCGGACATCCTTTTTATCGGTGAAATCCGCGACCAGGAAACCGCGATTACCGCGTTGCAGGCCGCCGCGACGGGGCATCTGGTGATTTCCACGCTCCATAGCAGCAGCGTGGTCGAAACCCTGGACCGCTTCACGCACATGCTCAAGGGGGGCAGCGAGGAGGCCCTGCATTTGTTGGCCACGCAGCTCGTCGGCATCTTCTCGCAGCAACTCCTCCCACGCCGCGGCGGAGGGCTTTTCCCGGCGCTGGAATACCTGCAAAACGAGGCCGGCACCCGCCGCTGGATCTTGGAAAACCGCCTCAACGATTTGCAGGATCACCTTTTGAAATCGAGCGAACCCAGCAACTGCTCGTTCCTGGAATATCTCGTCGCTTCGGTCCAGCAGGGCTATCTCGACCCCGACGTCGCCCGCGAGGCCTGCGCCCGGCCACAGGATTTTGATCGCGCCATGCGGGGGATTTCCGGATAATTTCCCTACGTCATGGTTACCGACATCACGGATTATCTGCGCCAAACGATCGCCCTCGGCGGTTCGGACCTGCATCTGAGTGCCTGGGCTCCCGCCTGCGCCCGCGTTAATGGCTCGCTGGTCCCCCTTACTGAGGAGCATCTGGATCCCGCCACCGTCCGCAACCTGATCCTCGACACGCTCTCTGAAAACCAGCGCGCGACTCTCGAGGAAGAGCTCGAACTCGACTACGCGCTGCAAGTCGAAAACGTCGGACGCTTCCGGGGCAACGTGCACATCGCCCGCGGCCATGCCGAGGCAGCCTTCCGCTTCATCACCGCGGAAATCCCCGCGCTCGAAAGCCTCGGACACCACGCATCGATCTTCGATATGTGCAATCTCCGCGCCGGCCTTGTCCTCATCACCGGCATCACCGGCTCGGGAAAATCGACGACGCTTGCCTCGATGGTCCAGCGCATCGCCGAGACCCGCAACGGTGTGATCATCACTCTCGAAGACCCCATCGAATACGTTCATCAACACCGATCCTGCCTCATCAAACAGCGCGAGATCGGCACGGACACCCGCAGCTTTCCCCGAGCACTGCGTCAGGCGCTCCGGCAAGACCCGGACGTGATCGTCGTTTCCGAACTGCGCGACCTTGAAACCATCCGCATTGCTCTAACAGCCGCGGAAACGGGACACCTTGTCCTCGCAACGCTGCATACTCCCGACGCGCCGCAGACCATCGACCGCGTTGTCGATGTCTTCCCCGCGGACCAGCAACCGCAGATCATCACCCAGCTTGCCGGAGCGCTTGAAGGCATCGTTTGCCAACGCCTGATCCCGCGCCGGGATGGCCAGGGCCGCGTGCTTGCCGCCGAAGTGCTAAAGCCGAATCACGCCATCCGCAACTGCATCCGCGAGCGCAAGCTTGAGCAGATCGTCGGTCTGATGGAAATCGGCCACCGCGAGGGCAACCGCACCATCGATGAAAGCATCGGCCATCTTCTGGAAGCCGGCTTGATCAGCCGCGAGGAAGCGCTGTTCAACTGCCGCGAGCGCAGTGTCTTCGAACAAAAACCCAAGGCAGCGCCAAAACCCAAGTCCATCTGGACCTGATTCAAATCTCAAATTTCAAATCTCAAATTTCAAATCCCTTTCATGGATACTCCCAGCCCGCGCTACATCATTACCCGGGCGCTGTTCCTCATGGCAGCGCTCGTCACAATCCTTTATGGCATCAGCTTCTTCAAAAAATACCAACGCCGCTCGGCCATTGTCGCGGAGCTGAAATTGATCACCGCCGACAGCTCGTTCTTCCAGCAGTTCTATGCCGAGGACGCCCAGAAGACGCTGGTGAAGGCCATCGCGTTGATCGCCGAAGCCAGGGATCTCGGTTTGCCGCCTGAGGCAACAATCGACAAAGCGCTTGATGTGAATCACAAACTTTTCGACAGCGACGACGAGAAGAACGAGCCGCCACCGCGGGTAAAAATCATCGGGTCCAGCCTGCGGGCGAACTTCCAGAATTTCCTCAAGCTCGGATATCAATCGGATTACCAAACGCTGAGCACGATGAAATCCGGCGAGCTGCCGCCTATCCCGGGAGGTCCCGAGGGTGGCAAGCGCCCGGTGATCGGCACGCTCATCAATCCCTCGCTTTCACCCGGCATCGAACGCGTCATCGCCAACCTTGAAATCCGTCCGCCACAATCGGAGGGACGCCCGGCCACTGACATCGAAACCGCCGCCGCCAAACAACTCGCCCGTGATTTATACGACGCGAAACTGATCGAAGAAGCCGCCCGCGACCGCATCCTGGAAAAGCTGTCTCCGGTGAAGAATCCGTGATGGAAGAGGTTGAGTGTTGAGTGTTTGAAGAGAAGTCGGATGGAGGGTGGAGCTTCGGTCCACCTTCTTTAGCGGCGCTCATGAAGCGCCGTCTGCAATATCTTACTCTCAACACTCAACCATCAACTCTCAACTTCTTCATTTCACTTCGCTTCCAACTTCTCCAGTTGCGCTTTGAGATAAGGCCCACATGGAGTGGCCGCCTGGCCTTTGAGCTGGATCATATACGGCTTGCCGCTCATGTCGGACTTGGTCGCCGCTTTGTCGATGAAGTCCTTGGCGGTCGCGATTTCCTTCGCCTTGTTGTCCCACTTGCCCCGCAAGAACTTCGCGGCCGTTTTCGCGTCATACTCGCTGCCGTTGCGGATGAACTTCGCGTCGCCGAGGTTCTCGATATTTGAAATCAACGATTCGATTTTCGTCTTCTCCGCTGCCGGCAGATCGGCGGCGTTAGCCAATCCACCGAAACCCAACGAAGCCACCGCAAGCACCACCATCTGGAGAAAGTTCCGAAGAATCATGCACCCAATAGGGACGCAATTTCGATCCTGTCACGCGGAATTCTGCGGAAATTGTACCAAAAGGTCCTGCAGGTCCAGCGGGCGGGTGAACATCGCCAACTCGCCGCCGTGAGTCCGGGGCCACTCAGCCTCCGGCCGATCCCGATACAGTTCGACCCCATTCTGATCCGGGTCTCGCAGATACAAGGCCTCACTGACCCCATGATCGCTCGCGCCGTCGAGCGCAATGCCGGCTTTCATCAGCCGTCGCAAGGCATCGGCGAGACTCGCACGATCCGGATACAGGATCGCCAGATGAAACAATCCCGTGCTACCCTGCGGCGGTGGCGATCCCCCTTCGCTCTCCCAAGTATTCAAGCCGATGTGATGATGATATCCTCCCGCCGAAATGAATGCGGCCCCTGTCCCATAACGTTGCATCAGCTCAAAGCCCAAAACCCCGCAATAAAATCCCAAAGCCCGCTCCAAATCCGCCACCTTCAAGTGCACATGCCCAATTGAAACCCGCGGATCGATGGATGGCGAACTCATGCGCGACTTTCAACCCATACCACTCCACTCTCAACCCCCGATTTGAACATCAAACGCCCAACATTGAACGTCGAAGGGAAGAGGAAAGGTGGCTGGGACGTCTCGTCCCTGCTCTTTCAGGCGTGGTGCCTCGAAAAATTCGCTGGGACGAGACGTCCCAGCCACGTTCTTCCCAACTCTCAACTCAACATCCTTCATAGCTTCAGCGACGAAGAACAACTCTCAACTCCTCTCCCATGCAAACTCCCGTCACTCCCGACAAAATCGCCGCGCTTGAACAGCGGATGGCGGCCCTTGGTTTTTCGGAAGGAGATCTGTTGGAAAAATTTGTCCGCGGTTCGGGCGCGGGCGGGCAGAAGATCAACAAGACTTCGAACTGCGTCTTTCTCAAACATCTGCCAAGCGGCGTCTGCATCAAGTGCCAGATGGACCGCTCGCGCGAAATGAATCGCTTCCTCGCACGCCGCGAACTGTGCGATCAACTGGAAGCAATCCGCGATGGCCATGCGGTTGCGAAAACCCAGGCCATCGAAAAAATGCGCCGCCAAAAGAGGCCCCGCTCGCGGAATTCCAAAGCCCGCTCCGTCGCCGACAAGCGCCTCCTCTCGCAAAAGAAATCGCTGCGCAAAAGCCCTGGCGCGGAATGACAAGCAGCGCCATACGTGAGTAAATTCCGCATGCACACCCGATCCATTCCTGTTTGGCTGATCGCTGTTCTTTTCATCGCCGCCGGCACTTTCCACTTTCTGAACCCGGCACCCTATATCGCGATGATGCCATCCTATCTTCCTTGGCCTGCTTCGCTTGTCGCCCTCAGCGGAATCGCTGAGATCGCCGGTGGAGTCGGGATGCTTGTCGCTTCGCTCCGTGTGCCCGCAGCTTGGTGCCTGATCGCGCTATTGCTGGCGGTCCTTCCCGCCAACCTCCATGTCGCGCTGCACGGTTGGCCGAATGTGAATATTCCACCATGGGTTTTGTGGCTGCGGCTTCCTCTACAGCCCGTTTTTGCGTGGTTGGTCTATCGGTTCTGCATCGCGAAATCCCGCCACCGTCCCGAGTCATCCGATGAACCCATCGCCTGACCCGTCCAGGTGAACGTGCCGCGTGGCGGGATCTCCGGCATTATCGGCTTGCAGGACCAAGTCATCGCTTGAAACTGCGCGAGTGATTTCGCCGGGTGCCGTTATTGCATCGGTGTTGCCGGTGTATCTGCTGATGGTCGCGGGCGCGCTGCTGCGCCGCGTGGGGGTCGTGCGTCCCGAACACGACGCGGGAGTGATGCGGGTCGTTTACACGGTGATGATGCCCTGCTTCATCCTCGACCGGATTCTTGGCAGCAGCGTGCTGCGCAGTGGTTCGTCGGTGATGTGGTTGATCGCGATCGGCTTCGGTTCGCTGGTCGGTGGCACTTTGCTCGGCTTGGGGGTGGGTCGCTTGATCGGCCTCGAACGCGGCACAGGCATGCGCACCTTTGCATTGACCGCAGGTTGTCAGAACTTCGGTTTTACGGCAGTCCCGGTGGCGCAAATTTTGTGGGGCGCGGCGTCGTTGGCTCCGACCTTCATTCACAACATCGGCATCGAAGGTGCGCTGTGGTCGGTGGGCGTGATGATGATGGGCGGCGAACACGGCTTCTCGTGGCGCCGGCTCATCAACGGACCAATCATCGCGGTGGTCGTGGGGCTGATCATCACGGCGCTGGGTTGGAGCGACCATGCGACGGGCGCGTGGCGGACGGCGATGTCGATGATCGGCGTCGGTGCTTTTCCGCTGGCGATCTTCATCACCGGTTGCACGATCATGGATTTGGTCACCGACGAACGGCCGTCATGGAAAGTGGCGCTCGGCGCCGCGGTGGTGCGATTGGCACTGGCACCGGCGATGATTCTAACAGCCGCGAAATACCTGCCGATCGGCATCGAATTAAAGAAGGTCCTGGTCGTCCAGGCCGCGATGCCCGCGGGCCTGACCTCGATCCTCATCGCGAAAATGTATGGCGGCCGTCCGGCGATCGCGGTGCAGGTAGTGATCGCGACCACGGTGTTGAGTTTGTTGACACTGCCCTGGATCATCACCTGGGGCAGTCGGTGGATGGATTTGAAACCCTTGTTGCCATGAGCGCGCACTGCGAAACATTTTCTGTTAGAACACAGGGCAAAGGCACGATCGAGATCACCCGCGAGGTGGCCGGCATCGTGGCGCGTTCGGGCATTTCAAATGGCACCGTGACCGTCTTCGTGAGACACACCAGCGCGAGCCTGGTGATCATGGAGAACGCCGACCCAAGCGCCCGCCGGGACCTTGAGATGTTTTTCGAAAAGCTCGTTCCGGAAAACACGCCATGGTTCGTTCACACCCTTGAAGGACCGGATGACATGCCGAGCCACATCCGCATGGCGCTCACGCGGACCAGCGAAGTGATCCCGATCATGAATGGCGCGATGACCCTCGGCACCTGGCAGGGCATTTTCCTCTTCGAACACCGGCGGGATCCACACAGGCGCGAGATTGTGGTCAGCGTGGTGGGTACGTAGTCCCGGACTTCAGTCCGCTCTGCTCGTAAGACGGACTGAAGTCCGGAACTACTTTTGTTGAAATCCCTGCAAGGCCGTTCAAACTCCCGCCGCGGATGCAAGATCACACGGAGACCCTGATTGACCTCGCGCTGGCCGAAGACATCGGCCCTGGCGACGTGACCTCGCGTTATTTCATTCCCGAGGAGCGCCAGGCCTGTGCCTTTGTGGCGGTCCGCAAGGACGGTGTCATTTCCGGTGTCGAACTGGCGGCGCGCGTGTTCCGGAAAATCGATCCGACGCTCGAAGTGGAAATCCTGATTCCCGATGGCAGCAAAGTCGGCCCTGGAGCGTTGGCGATCCGCGTGACCGGCTCCGCGCGGTCGATTCTAACAGCCGAGCGGACCGCGCTGAATTTCCTGCAGCGATTGAGTGGCGTCGCGACTCTAACAGCAAAGCACGTTGACCTGGTGAAAGACACGCCGGTGCGGATTCTGGACACCCGCAAAACAACACCGGGATATCGCATGTTGGAAAAAAGGGCGGTCCTCCACGGCGGTGGAATGAATCATCGCATGGGCCTCTACGATCGCGCGATGGTGAAGGACAACCACCTTGTCGCCGAGGGCGGGATCAAGGCGCTCCAGGCGGCCATTCTTCTGCTGAACGTCGCGAACCCGGAAACAGAGGTCGAGCTTGAGGCGGATAACATCGATCAGGTGCGCAAATTCCTCACGCTTGAGGGCGTCGATTTCATTCTGTTAGATAACATGAGCCCCGCCGAACTCCGGGCCGCGGTGTTGCTGCGGGGCGAGCGTGGCAAGCCACAGTTCGAAGCCAGCGGCGGCATATCACTGGAGACGTTACGCGAAGTCGCCGCAACGGGCGTGGATTTCATTTCAGTCGGCGCACTGACCCACTCCGCGCCAGCCTTGGACATTGGCTTGGATTTTGAGATTAGTTGAGTGTTGAGTGTTGAGAGCAGCATCTTAAATCCACGATCCGCTATCTCCTTCCATCCACGATCCACGATCCACGATCCACGATCCACAATCCACAATCCACAATCCAATTGACCGCCTTCGCCGCCGCAGCCGCTGGATTTCCGGATCCCTTCCGCTTGCTTATCCGCGATTCGGTCGAGTCCACTAATGACGATGTCCGCATCCTTGGCCAAGCGGGCGCGCCTGAAGGCCTGGTGCTGATCGCACAAAACCAAAGCGCCGGACGCGGACGGCGCGGAGCGGCATGGTTCGCATCGCCCGGCGAGTCGCTGGCATTTTCCATCCTGGTTCGGCCGACGGAAGCCAAGGCCTTGTGGCCACGCCTCGCACTGGCCGCAGGGCTCGCAGTTGCGGAAGCGATGGATCGCTTCGGACTGCAAGCCGGCATCAAGTGGCCCAACGATGTCTGGCTTAACGGGAAAAAAGTCGCCGGCATCCTCGTCGAAGCCGGTTCCGATTTCGCGGTCGTCGGCATTGGCATCAACGTCAACTCCACAGCGTTCCCAGCAGCGATCTCCGAACTCGCGACTTCGATGCGCATCGAATCCGGCAACGCGATTTCCCTTTCCGAAGTTCTTGCCGCTGTGGTCACGCGATTTTCGATTCGCGGGCGCGGACTGGGGCAAGGTTTCAATGATGTCCTCACAGCCATCCGCCAACGCTGTGTGCTGACTGGCCACGAGGTCAGCCTCACTGCGGCCCATGGCATGGAACGAGGCGTGGTTGAAGGTCTCGGAGAGGGCGGCGAACTTCTCCTTCGCACCGAAGCTGGCATGCAGCGGATCCTTCAGGCAGATGAAGTTCGCCTGGTGAGTCGCTGAATCCGGTTCCATTTCCGAAAATTTCGGCCAAGACTGGGCTCATGAAATGGACCATGGCCTTGTTTCCCATCGCCGCGATCTGCCTTGGCTTGCCGGCTTGCGGACTTTTTTCCAAAAAGACTGAAAAGCCCAAGACCGACGCCGACAAGCCCGTTGTCGAAGGCCCCAAGCTCATCGGCCGGATCGCCTCAGTGCCTGCTGACAAACGATTTGTGCTGATTCGAGGCTATGGAAAATGGGAAGCGACGACGGGGGAAATCCTGACAACCCGGGGCCCCGAAGGGCGTAGCGCGAACCTCCGGACAACGGGTGAAAATCTGGGCGATTTCGCCGCCGCGGACATTCAATCCGGGGCTGTGGAACTGGGTGACGCCGTCTATTCGCAGCCTGTTTCAAAACCGCCTGTTAGCGAGCAGGCCGTCCAACCCGCTCAAAATGAAACGACTGCGCCGATCGAAAACGTTCAAAAAAATAATTAACTTTTGCGGAATTCTTTTCTTCCCGAAACGTTCTAATTTACCTATTCTAAAAAAGTCCCGCTTGAATGAATTGGCACAGTTATAAAATTTAATTTTGGAGTTGATTACTATCTGGGAAACCGGGTAGCTTCTCTTTCGCAATGGCTGTGCCCCCTTACATGTCCCGAAACATGAACACTACAACCAGCCATAATGAAAACAATGAACGCCTCGGGCGCTTCGGTGAAAGCCGATGCGGACCGTCTTGCTGACTTCGTCCTGTTTACACAACGAAGCTGCATCCTAAACCTGTCGTCAGAACTCAACAAAGGGAACATCTCGTTTCCGCAGTTCTTCCTCCTAACCTATCTATCCAGCGAAGAATATCTAACGATGTCCGACATTGCGAAGAAGATGGGCCATTCGACTGCAGCCGCTACCGGCTTGGTCGATCGGTTGGAAAAACTGTCCTACGTTGAGCGCATGCACGCTGCCGAAGACCGCCGCAAAATCATGGTGCGCATCACCGCAAAGGGAATCGAATTGGTTTCCAAAATGCGCAAGGAGATTGCAACGGATCTTGCAGGCATCCTCGCAGGAATGGACGAAGACCAGGCGGAAACTGTCGAACACACGAAGCGCGCCATCGCTGGCCGTGCGATCGCGTGACCGGCAGGTTCCCGACTGAATAAACCAGCTTGGCGAATCCTAAGCGCCTCCGTTACCGTCCCCGGGTGACGGAGGCGTTCCCCTTTTTAGCCCCTTTGAATTCGATTCCGGGCCTGCGGGCCGCATGGATCGAACGTGTGCCCGGATTGGAAATCACCGGCGACCGCGACGAAGCGATGACGCAGTTGCGGCCGCTTCATACCGCAAATGTGAATAACTTCGCCGGCCCCGATGCCGCGTGGTGGCGAGCCGAGCAGGTCCATGGAATTGAAGTGGCGGTTGTTCCGGGCGCTCAAACGATCATTGCACCTGACGGCCTCCCAGTTGTCCCTGGATGTGACGGCTTGGTGACAAATCAATGCGGCATCGTGCTCGCCATCTACGTCGCAGATTGCGGAGCAATCTGGCTGGCGGATAAAATGACAGGTGCGATCGGGCTCATTCATTCCGGCAAGAAAGGCAGCGAAGGAAACATCCTGGGCACTGCGCTTAGAACGATGGAACAACAGTTCGGCTCGCGATCCGAGGACATCGTCGCTGTATTAAGCCCCTGCATCCGACCGCCCGATTATGAAATCGATTTCGCCACGGAGATCGGCCGCCAGGCAAAACAGGCCGGCATCGATTTCACCGACTGCGGCTTAAACACAGCCGCCGATCTCGAACGCTTTTACAGCTACCGCAAGGAACTCGGCAAAACCGGGCGAATGATGGCATTGATCACCCGCGACGCTGATGGAAGAAGTTGATAGTGGATGGTTGATTGTTGATAGGAAGATTCAAATCCCATGACCATTTCCGCACCCGCCAAGATCAACCTGTCGCTCCGCGTCGTCGGGCGGCGCGAGGACGGCTTTCATGACATCGATACGGTGGTCGTGAAACTGCCGGGGTTGGGGGACGAACTGGTGATTTCCGAGAGCGAATCGTTCAGCTTTACCTGCGACACGCCCGGAGTACCAACCGACGATTCTAACCTAGTAGTCAAAGCATTGCATGCGTTTGAAACGGCCGCTGGAATTACTTGCACGCTCTCCATCAGTTTAAAGAAAACGATTCCTCATGGAGCCGGCCTCGGGGGAGGCAGCAGCGATGCGGCGATGACCCTGAAAGCGCTCAACGAAATCTACGGTGCTCCGCTGGGCCCGGATGAGCTGCATAGCATCGCAGCCAGCCTTGGATCTGACATACCGCTATTCCTAATGGATGGCGCTGTTCGCTGCACCGGCCGTGGCGAAATTCTTGAACCAGTCCCCTCGCCGCCCGCATTGCCGATCGTATTGCTCAAGCCAAGCTTCCCCGTCGCCACCCCCGATGCCTACAAGCGCTGGCAGGATTCAATCGAGTTGCCCGGTGTCACATATGCAGCGCAATCCGTGAACGGCATCACGCTGGTCAATGACCTCGAACGCCCCGTCTTCCAAAAACACCGCTTCCTCGCGGAAATGAAAATGTGGTTGCTCGCACGGAAAGAAGTCTCCGCCGCAATGATGAGCGGCTCGGGTTCTACGATGATCGCGGTGTTGCGCGATCCGAATGATAGCGCACG
>JANMJQ010000217.1:0-10925 GCA_031371445.1 Akkermansiaceae bacterium | reverse complement strand
TTCGACCAATTGCCGCATCGCCACTTCGATGCAGTCACGCCCATAATGCCCGCCGCGGATTTCGCTCGGGACATACGAGCCGTCGTCATGTTCGCCGTGACCGGACAAACGCAACAAACGCGCGACAACAAGCTGCGGGCCGTCTCCATCGCGCGCGCGCCGCACCGCTTCACGGATCACCGAGGCACAGGCCAGCAAGTCCGTGCCATCGACAGAATAACCGGCGATGCCATAACCGCGCGCCTTCTCGACGAGATCGGCACAGGCGAACTGGCGGTGATTGGGAGTGGAGTAGGCAAATTGATTGTTACCCACGACGATCACCATCGGCAAGCGCTCGACCGCGGCGATGTTCACCCCTTCGTGAAAAGCGCCCGTCGATGTCGCACCGTCGCCGATGCAAGTCGCGCCGACCCGGCCTGTTAGAGTGCCTTGCAAACGCTTCGCAAAAAGCATCCCGGCAATCAATGGCACCTGCGCGCCGAGATGCGAAATCATCGCAGGCATTCCCATCTCGGGGCGTCCGCGGTGGATGTTGCCGTCGCGCCCGCGCATCGGTCCTTCGGCGGAGCCCAGATAGGTTCGCGTGCAGTCGATGAGTGGTTCGCCGAAAGCCGTCCGCCCCGCCTGGTCGCGGATGAGCGGCGCAAAGAAATCCGTGCCCTGGATAAGGGCGGTGCCGAGTGTCGCGCTGACCGCCTCCTGACCCCGCCCGAGATAGACCCCGCCGACGATTTTGCCCGCTTTGTAGAGGCTCGACAGCTTGTTTTCCAGGATCCGCGCCCGCAGCATCGAGTGGAACACCGACCGCAGGAAATCGCGATCAATCACGACGTTCTCGGCAAAACTCTGCATTCCCACTTCCGGCACGTCGCCAGCCTAAGACAGCCATGGCCTTTGCTGCAACCGCTTTCCCTGCTGGAACCGGGGGGAAGGGTTCATTTTAAAAAGGTGCCACCGCAGCCGACCGCGGCTCATGTCACTACCGAGACAGCCAGATCAGATAGAATTGCGCTGCATGGGTGCGTCAGAGGCGTCCCGAACAGAATTTCTTCCGGTTTAGCACCGAGTTCGATTTCAGTCGGATCTGTCGGTGCTTGGAACTAGTTCCAATGTCTCTGTCTTGTGAAGAGCTTCACCAACCCTTTGGTTTTTTCCCGAACCAAAAAAGCCAAAAGACGACTGCTGCACACACAGCGGCAGCAGCAATCCATGGCCACTTATTCTTGCCTAAAAACTTATCTTTAGCCGGCAAAGAGAGAGGCTCGGAATTAGAACGAGCTGCTCCTGGCTTGCGCCGGACTTCGTTATCGCGGTGTGTGACGGCAATCGTTTCCCACTTTCCATCCGGCGTGAAGCGATATTCCTCGGATTGCCCTTTGAACGAAAAGGACCGCTTTCCTGACTTCACCATTGAATACCAGTCCCGCCAGAGAGGCAGGTTTTCCTTCGCGAGATGGTCGGGAAGCGCGGCAGTCGGAGAATCAACAATGGATAATTCGGCAAGAGGTTTGACTGCGGCAATAGCCAGTGACGAGGGCGAAATAACCCCCGGAGATCGCGGAGCCTGCCAGTCCTCAGCCAGCATCTCGCCGAGAACTTTAACCGTTTCTGGGCTCGGTAGATAACTAAGCGCCCGAAATCCATACATCATTTCGTTCGAAAACCGATCCGCCGATCCAGTATGTCGCGGTGAGTCGGGATCCTTGAAATCCGCGTAAGCTTCCCTAATTCGTTCGTCATAATATTCTGCGTGTCCCGGGATGGAAAGCAGCTCCGCTTGAACCCGATCAAAGATTTCGATTCTCTCCGGAACCTGGTAAATATTTTTGCGCGGCAGTTTTTGCAGGGCGCTTCCCAAGAACTTAATCCTTTCCTCTACAGGTAAAGTTTTTGAGCTTTCAAGAGAGGCTTCGAGTTTCGCGAGTGCTTCCCGCTGCGCGTCTGGCCCCCTTTCCTCGACCGATCGAGGATAGAGATTTTTGATCTCTTCGTCTGAAAGGAAGTATGATCGATCGATATCCGCACCGAAAACAGGCACGATGATCCACCAAAGAATAATGAATCTATAGATACTCAACGGGATATCAGAATTCAATATAACCTATTTGTGTCGCCGAATCCAACCAGCACACCCCACCACCGCCACCACCACCGCAACGCACCACGGCCACCACTGGCTCTCCGGTTCCTCGGCAGTCTTTGGGTGTTCTAATCTTGATTGCTCGCGTTTTGATGGGGTAAGCGTCTTCGGTGGCTCGCTTAAGAGTCCAGAATCCCAAGTGCCATCCGGTTTGAACCGGTAGCTAATCTCGGTGCCGGCGAACGAGAATTCTCTCTCTCCGCTCTTTATCTTTTCCCACCAAATCACGGCAGCCGGAAGCAAATCTGGAGTCTTTTCGTTCACGCGAGAGGGAAAGGGCGAGTCTTTCAAGCCTATTTTTGAAAGTGCCAAAGCTGCGAGAACTGCATTGGATGGGTCGTCTACCCAATCCTGACCTAGCCTTGGTGGTGGTGGAGAATCTCGCTCGTCGGATAGTAGATTCCCTAAGACCGACACAGTTTCAGGAGATGGAATGTGGGATAAAGTATCTCGGATAACCCAAGCGCGCTTTCGTTGATCCGCATTTGGCTCAGAGCGTATTCGCTCCAGTTCATTTGCAAAGTATTGCGCATGTCCAGGTATCGAAATAAGGCCGGCTTGAGCTTTCAAATACGCTTGCCGCCAACGGGGATCAGGATATTCCGGCTTTGCCCCCAACTTGGAAAGATAATCGCCAAGTTTGGCGATCGCCTCTTCCTTATTTTGTAAAGAGGTATAAGTGCTGATGGATGCATCCATTTTTTCATACCAAGCTGCCGCCTCTTGCGGATCGCTCGGAGCATTCATTGCTTGAGCGAATTGCAAAATGAAAATCGCGAGCAATATCCCAATGGTCCTCTTCATCAATTATTGTCGTCAATGTTTTGAATAAGCCATGCCTCGGCCGTGTCCCATTCGGTTTTTACCAGCAGGGTGGCATTTTCCGCCCGTGTTGACGGGCTGGACATAAGGCGTTTGGATCGATCCGTCCCCGGCAATGGCGCGACACCTGAGGTGCCGCTTCCCAATCCAAGAGTAACCTCAATATTGAAGTCATCCGGATGTCCAACGCCAATCATTACGTGCCCGATTTCATGACACAATGTGTTTATCAGTGCGTCAACAGGTCTCGCGTTGGTTGGATCTCCCGCGTTTGCAAGGACAGCGTTCGCGCCGATCGACCTTCCCCCGATTTCCAATTCAGCATTCGAAATGCCACCGGCATCGGGTCGCACGAAAACCCCATCAATTAGAAAGACTCTGATATCGGCATCTCCCGCTGCAAAAGCCGGATCATCGCGCATGTCGTTGAGCCATTCGCCATCGGTCAGGGCGTAACCGTCACCATCAGTATCGTAATCGTAAAGGTGGTCGGTGCCATCGGCCTTCGGCTTGTAACTGACTTCGAACCAGAGGTTCAATTGGTTTCCGAAAGCTTGATTGAACCTTTCGGTGAGCAATGCTTCGGTAGGCCGTGGCACAGCTCGAGTCGTTTGGGGGTCCTTTATTGGAAAAATAGCCACCTTAATTGTGCGTTTCTTCATCACCTTAACGCGAACAGGTAGCGAGATTGTCTCCGCATCCGGACCGAGCTTCCAAATCGGAGTATCTTCGACCGTAACCGTGCCGTCACCTTTCCATTCAACGATAGGGAGAGGGTCTGAGGAACCTAGTGAAGTGGTTTCGGGGTCTGTGGTGCAGAGATCGGACTCGATTTTCAAATCAGCAGACGGGTTGATTGGCGTGTTGAAGCGCATTCTATCGCCAATGTCTTCAGCTCCACACGGAGCCATGATCCAAAACTTGTCTTGATAGCCACGAACAGCAGGATCATCGGAAGTAATTGAAACGTCATCGGCGCCAGTGGCGAAGCTATTATCGTCGATATCCACCGGGATGAAGTACGCCTTTTTGCCCGATACAAGGTCTGTGTCATTTCCGTGTTTGAGCTGAGTTAATACAGGCTGCCGATTGTCCACCAGCCAGTGATTTTTGACCATAAAGAAATTATAAAGCCCCGACTGGGATTCGGTATGTGCCTCAGAGGTCCCGCTCGGTTGGTGGTCAGCGGTCGCTTCCCAATCGTAATCCGGCATGTCGTCGTTCTCCTCCAGATATTCGGGATCTGTCCCATCGTGGTCGACCGAAACTTCGTAGCTATTCCATTTGCGAAGCTTCAACGTATCCGTCGCCATCTCACCGAAGCCTGGACTCGCTAGCCCCATTGTCCGATGGTCGTCAGGCCCCAGGCCTTTGATGGTCATCTTCCATTTTTCTGAGTAGCTTGCGCTGGAATCACCGACTTCGAACGGGACTTCAATCAAGGAGCCGGCAGGTGGGGCCGCGCCCGCGTCGCCAGCCTTTTTAGGGTCGGACCCTTGTGCAACTTCCAACCCGTCATTGGTGCCATCGTCATCGGTATCGGCATCAAGGGGGTTTGAATCGTTGAGCCATTCTTGGTAGTTGGTCAATCCATCACCATCGGGATCTCCTGCTGTTCCATCATTGCCTGCCGCGCTCAGGGGATTAAGAACATGCGCAATTTCCCAGCCATCAGGCATCCCATCGGCATCAGTATCTGCTCGTAGCGGATTGGTGAAGTGCACGTAAATTTCCGCCGAGTTGGTCAGGCCGTCCTTGTCCGGATCTTCATTCCCATCGAGAATTCCATCATTGTCACTGTCGCTGTCCGCTGGATCCAATCCCAACAATTGTTCGGCGATATTCTGTAATCCATCCCCGTCCGGATCAGCCGCAATATTGAAGACGAGAGGATTAAAACCATGTGTGATTTCCCAATCGTCTCTTAGGCCGTCACCATCTGTATCAATCGCTAGCGGATTCGTGTGGAATTGGTTGATTTCCTGTCCATCGGAAAGGGAATCGCCATCAGTATCCGCGTAGTGAGGGTCGGTGAGGTAAGTATTTACTTCAAGTCCATCGCTTACGCCATCGCCGTCGGTGTCGCTATTATCTAAGAGGGTTGAGTATACCCACGCCTCATCGTAATCTTGAAGGCCATCCGCGTCGGTATCTTGTTCATACGGATCGCCGCCAAAATAGTATTCGTCGCCATTCACCAGCTCGTCGAGATCCGGATCTCCCAACAAACCGTTTTCCGGGTCCAAAGTGCCATCGTCCATTGGGTCCAAGCCGTGCGCAACTTCCCAAGCATCCGGTAATCCATCCCCATCGCTATCAGCATTGAGCAAGTTGGTGCCCAATTGGTTTTCCTCACTGTCTGTAAGGCTGTCAGAATCGCTATCGATATCCGACACTTTGACACGCCAAAACATTGCATCAGGCGTGCTGCCGTCCGGCTGGGTGATCGGAATGCAGTTTCCGCGAACTGTTCCATTACCAACCAATTCATCGACGTAAATCCAAGTGGTTAAATCAGGGGAGAAAAACAGCGAATACTTTTTCCCAATGATCGTGGGCCATCTGAGGCGCATCGTTTCCGGGGTCGCCAGTTGGTTCGTCCCTGACACGTTTGTGTAAGTGGCAGGAATATCCGTGATTTCGACCCTGACGAATCCCGTGGGTGGATTTGGGTCATTTGGATTCGTGCCGGCTTGGGCTTCCTGGGCGTTGTTCCAGCCGTCTCCATCGGGATCGTCTTGAAGATCGTAGTTCGACGGAAAGAGAACTCCGTTATTGTAGGAAGTTTCCCACAAGTCGGATACACCATTGGAATTCTTATCCATTATTGCATCCGCCAATTGCGACGCAATGAGGGAGATTCCAGAAATGAGAACGGCAGCGATGCGGGTCATCGTACTCCTCCTTCCTCGGTGCTATCGATGCGCCAGTGATTAAGAATGATGTCTTTGGGAACCGGCGGATGGGCCTTTAATTCCGCCTCCCGTTGCGCTTGCTCGGCTACCTTTGTTTCAGCCGCAGCAACCAACTCTTCATGTCTGGCGTTGTAGGCATCATTCAGCGCCTGAATGTCGGCCAGCATTGCCGGACTTGGTGTGCCCGATTTCAAAACGAAGCTGGCGGCACCGACCGGGAGGTTCGGAAGTTCCGGTCTTTGGTAAGGCTTTCTGAAGCGGGCAGCCAGCGCGGCATCCCGGTCAAGGTCGCGCATGCTCCACATCATGAACAACCGGCGTTGTTTGCCATCAGAGCCGGTGAACTCGCCGATATTGGAAAGCAATCTGAAGTCGGCGGAAGACCAGAACTCCACTGGCTCGCCGTCAGCATTGCGCATTTTCACCAAAGACCGGACGGGTGCATCGCTCGAACGATAAATGGTCGCCCCAACATTGATGAGAATTCGAGGTGGCAGGGCTTTCAAGCGCTCTAGGAATTGTTGCCTGATGGCCGGATCGAGCGGCTCTGGCTGAACCGGTTGGGTTGGTTCTGGTAGTGCAATAGGTTCAATCTCACGCACGATGATGTCGCGGCCACCTTGTTCGTGGACCTCTTCCTTGATGATTTGGTCGGTGGGAACGACAAACGCGGGTGCCGCGGGTTCTGTAGGAGTAGGTGCCTCCTGGGCAAACGCAGGTAGAAGACAGGCTCCCACCGTCAGAGTGATTCTGGTAATATTTCTCATCGACGAATGTTCCCGCAAAATTTTCGCGGGCCGGGGCTATCGTCGAGGAGTCGGGAGGCAGCAACGACTGTTAGAAATTTTTTACAGTGTCACAGTCGAATCCCCGCTGCATGGCCGAAATCGGGAGTTGTCACCTGGAAGCTCCGGGAAATCACGCGTAACTCCGGATCGAGACATGCACATCCTCGAAAACCAGCGGCTCTTTGTGCAGGGTTGGGGCGCAGCCGTTGCCGTTGTATTGCCACGCCGAGACGTGGGAAAAGTGCGCGTCGTCGCGTTTGGCTTCACCGGGCTGGGTGCTGCCGGCAATGACTTCGGGATCGGTTTCGAAAAACTGGTGCTCGCTGCGGAAATGTCCGCCGCAGGATTCCTCGCGGTCGCGGGCGTCGTAGCACATGACTTCGGCGAACTCGAGGAAGTCGGCGACGCGGCCGGCTTTTTCGAGCTCCATGTTGACGTTCTCGCCTGAGCCCGGGATCTTTACGTTCGTCCAAAACTCCTCGCGGATCTGCGGAATTTTTCCAAGCGCTTCAGTCAAGCCTTCGCGTGAACGGGCCATGCCGCACTTGTCCCACATGGTCATTCCCAGTTCGCGGTGGAACGAGTCCACCGTGCGTCTTCCGCGGATCGATAGCAGTTTGTGAATCCGCTCCTTGGTTTCGCCTTCCGTCTGCTTGAACTCGGGCATGTCGGTCGAAACAGTGCCGGGCTTTTGCGTCACGAGATAGTTCGCGATCGTTGTCGGAATGACGAAATAGCCGTCTGCCAAGCCTTGCATCAATGCCGAAGCGCCTAACCGGTTCGCGCCGTGGTCGGAGAAATTCGCTTCACCCAACACGTGCAGGCCGGGGATGTTAGACATTAGGTTATAATCCACCCACAGGCCGCCCATCGTATAGTGAACGGCGGGATAAATCATCATCGGACCTTTGTAGGGATCTTCGCCGGCAATCTTGTCATACATCTGGAACAAGTTGCCGTAGCGCGCGCGGATGGTGTCCTCACCAAGACGTTTGGTGGCATCGCGGAAATCCAGATAAACACCGAGTCCGGTTGGAGCGACACCACGGCCATCATCGCAGGCTTCCTTGGCGGCGCGCGATGAAATGTCGCGCGGTGCGAGGTTGCCGAAGGATGGATATTTCCGCTCCAGATAATAGTCGCGCTGGTCTTCGGGAACGTCGGCCGGATTGATCTGCTTTTTGCGCAGTTTTTCCGCGGTTTCGCGGGAGAGGGGAGCCCAGATCCGGCCGTCGTTGCGAAGCGACTCCGACATCAAGGTCAACTTCGATTGGTAATCGCCGCTGACAGGGATGCAGGTTGGATGGATCTGCGTGTAACAGGGGTTCGCGAAAAACGCACCGCGCCGCGCCGCGCGCCAGGCGGAGGTGACATTGCAGCCCATCGCGTTGGTCGAGAGGTAAAACACGTTGCCATAGCCGCCGGTGGCGAGGATGACGGCATCGCCCGCATGGCTGGAGATTTTGCCGGTCGCAAGATCGCGGACGACGATGCCCTTCGCATGGCCGTTCACCAGCACGACATCGAGCATCTCGGTGCGGGAATACATCGTGACGCCACCCTTGTGGATTTCCTTTTCGAGCGCCTGATAACAACCGATCAACAACTGCTGCCCGGTCTGGCCGCGCGCATAGAAGGTTCGCGAAACCTGCGAGCCGCCGAACGAACGGTTATCTAACAGACCGCCGTATTCGCGGGCGAAGGGCACACCCTGCGCGACGCATTGGTCGATGATCGAGCTCGATACCTCGGCGAGGCGATAGACATTGCCTTCACGCGCGCGGAAGTCGCCGCCCTTGATGGTGTCATAAAACAAACGCCGCACCGAGTCGCCGTCGTTCTGATAGTTCTTCGCGGCATTGATCCCGCCCTGTGCCGCGATCGAATGCGCGCGCCGTGGACTGTCCTGATAGCAAAAA
This sequence comes from Akkermansiaceae bacterium, assembly GCA_031371445.1. GTDB lineage: Bacteria > Verrucomicrobiota > Verrucomicrobiia > Verrucomicrobiales > Akkermansiaceae > Luteolibacter. Next base: position 2,338 of record JANMJQ010000217.1, on the reverse strand, counting down.
CATTTCACCTGGTAGCCCATCTCCGCGAGCGAGGCGGCGGCGGAACCCCCGGCGAGACCGGAGCCCACGATGATCACCGTGAACTTCCGCTTGTTCGCCGGGTTGATGAGCTTCGAGTCCATCTTGTGCTTGGACCACTTCTGCTCAAGCGGGCCGGACGGAATCTTGCTGTCGAGGACGATGGACATGATGGCGGAATTGATTATTGGAGATTGGAAATTGAATATTGCGTTAGCCGGGATGGTTGGTGCGGCTGGTTTTGATGGAGGCGCAGAAGATGGCGGTGAGTTCCGTGGCCTCCTGCCAAAGCGGTTCCACCTGTTTGGTGGGTAGGATGTTGTCTTCGATGATGAGTTCCATCCAGAGTGCTGACTCATCGGCCTCTTCGACAGCGGTACCGACTTTGGAGGCGAAATCGGCGGCGGATTTGGCGAGGCAGGCGGCGCGGTAATTCGCGGCTACGGAGGTGCCCGAGCGGACGAGCTGGTTAGCGATGGTGCGGCCGACCCGGTCCTCCGGAAGAGCGCGCACCAGGCGAATCACCCGCAGGGAGAATTGCTTGCAGCGCGTTTTTAGTTCTTCAGGGGTCACAATCGCAATAATCAATAATCAATTGCCAATCCTCAATTTCCAAAACCAAAAAGCACCGCAACCGGCACTGCGACAAAGCCCAGCCAGATGATGATGGCGTATCCCCACGAAATGGTTTCGAGCAACGGACGGGCCTTCTTTGAATTGAGCCCAAGCGTTTGGAAAATCGATGCGACACCGTGGCCGAGATGCGAGCAGAGCAAGGTCATCGCAAGGATGTAAAATGCCGACACATACCAAACCGAAAAGCCATCGATCACCATCCTCCATGCATCGGGCCGCACAGCGCCGGCGTTGATGAAGTGTGCTTGGTCGATATACGTGCCGTAGGTATTTCCCACGTGGATGGTGAAATGCATCAGGTGGTAAATCAAGAAGGCCAAAATCGTGAGGCCGGACCAGATCATGATGCGAGATGACTTCGAGGCCTGGATCGTGTTGTCGTATTCATAGGGCACGCGCGCGGCCCGATTCTGGCGGACGAGCGCGATGGTTGCGGTGACATGCAGGACCAGTGCGACCAGCAGCGCGGCGCGGGCGACCCAGATGCCGGCACCGTGCGCGACACCATGCAAAAATTCGGCGTAATCGTTGAACGGCTCGCGGCCCATGAAGATGAGCAGGTTCCCGGTCATGTGGCCGGCGAGATAAAGCACGAGGACAATGCCGGTCAGCGCGACGATGAGTTTTTTTCCGATGGACGATTTCCAACAGGCGGAAAAGCTGCGAGTAAGGGCGTTCATGAGGAGCAATGCGGCGACCGGAGCAGCCGCCAGCGAGGAATAGACGGTGGCACCGGGGTTTTCAAGGGGAGACTCCGCCGTTTGTAGGGCCGGGAAAGCTTGCGGATCAATGCTTTCCGCTGCCCCGCAGGAAAAGTTGGCGCGGAGCCTGCTAAGATGCGCAAACTGAACCCATGGAAATGTTCAACGGCTATGATCCCGGTGAATTCTACGACGAAATGTTCAATGGGTGCGGAGTTGTCCGCGACCATTGCGCTCCGCTGCTGAAACGCTTCAATGGCGTCGATCGCCGCGATTTCCTGGCCCGCAAGGCAAGCTCGGAGCTCTATTTCCTGAGACAGGGCATCACCTTCAACGTCTATCACGACGACCAGGGGACCGAGCGGATTTTTCCCTTCGATCCCATCCCGCGGGTCATGCCGGCGGACGAGTGGGAGCTGATCGAGGCCGGTCTCACCCAGCGGATCGTCGCGTTGAATCTCTTTCTCCACGATATTTATCACGACCAGAACATCCTCAAGGACGAGGTCATCCCGCGCTTTTACGTCGAGCAGGCAAAACATTACCGCCCCGAATTCCGCGGCGTCGATGTCGCGGCCAACATCTACATCCACATCTGCGGCAGCGACCTGATCCGCGGCGCGGACGGTGTGTTCTACGTCCTCGAGGACAATGGCCGCTGCCCGTCGGGTGCCTCCTACCTGTTAGAAAATCGCAATGCCTTGAAGCGCGCGTTTCCCGGAATTTTCGAAACCCTCGGCGTGCGGCCCGTGGATTCCTACCCGCGGGATTTGCTCAACATGCTGCATCACATTTCACCACGGCGGCAGGCGGATCCCGTTTGTGTGCTGCTGACTCCCGGTTTCTATAACAGCGCCTACTTCGAGCATTGCTACCTCGCGCGCGAAATGGGCATCGAGATCGTCGAGGGCAAGGATCTCGTCGTGGTCGATAATTTCGTCTACATGCGCACCACCCGCGGCCTGTTGCGCGTCGATGTGATT
>JANMJQ010000189.1:0-5361 GCA_031371445.1 Akkermansiaceae bacterium | reverse complement strand
ATTTTCCTCGAGCGACGCGCTCGTGAGCCTCGGCAATGTGGCGGTGATCGGAATCCTGCTGAGTATGGGAATTTCGATCTTCCTTCTGCCCGGCTGGCGGCATGGCAAGGCGGACTAGCGGCGGCGTTTTCTTCCATTCGGCCCCCAACTGGTGACCAGATGCACCATCCCGAGCAGGCCATCCCCATCATCGGCCAGGCCCAGCTCTTCCACGCACAAAAACCAGAATGCGGACACCTCCACGCTGATCTCGGGGAACGTGACGTCGAGCGGCAGCTTCTCACCCATGCAGGCTTTGTGAAAATGAAGCGGTGCGTTGTCGGAGTCAGCCAGTTTGAATTTCGCGGCAAGATCCCTCAACAACAGCGCCTTTTGCGCCCCGTCCGGCCGCCAGGTCAAACGGTGCCCGATGCCGGCGGTGAAGCTATAGCCCTTGAGCCAGCCCGCGAGGACCATCTGGTAGGCCACTCGCTCGAAAATAACTCTGACGTGGTCGGGTGTCATTGGCTGCCATATCTAGCAGAATTTTCTCCGGAAGCAAATCATCCACCCAAATAACACTCTTTCACTTGGGGATCATTCTTCAATTCGGCCGACGGACCTTCAAAGAGAATTTTTCCCGTCTCCAGCACATAGGCATAAGACGAAACGTCGAGCGCGAGGTTCGCATTCTGCTCTACCAACAGGATGGTCAATCCCTGCTCGCGGTTGATCTCGACGACGCGCTCAAAAATGGTTTTCACCAGCAATGGCGCGATCCCCAGGGACGGCTCGTCGAGCATCAGAAACCTAGGTTTGCTCAAGAGCGCCCTGCCGATCGCCAGCATCTGCTGCTCGCCCCCCGACAAGGTTCCGGCGGCTTGGTTCTCACGCTCCTTCAAGCGCGGAAAAAGGCCAAACACATAATCCATTTGGCTGGAAATCCATTTCTTGTCCTTTTGCAAAAAGGCACCCATCCGCAGATTCTCGCGGACTGTTAGATTGGCGAACACCATCCGTCCTTCCGGCACATGGCAAAGCCCCGCGGCCACGATTTTTTCCGGCGCGAGTCTGGTGATGTCCTTCCCATCATAAACGATCGTTCCCTCCGTCGGCTTCACCAGTCCTGACAAGGCCCGCAAGGTCGTCGACTTGCCCGCCCCGTTCGCGCCGATCAATGTCACGATGCTTCCCTCCGGCACGTTCAAGCTCACGCCATGGAGAGCTTTGATCGCGCCATAGGAAACGTGGAGATTTTCGACGCTGAGCAAAGAGGTTGAGTGTTGATGGTTGAGTGTTGAGTGTCTTTGGAAGAAGATGCTATTCCGCCTCCAATAGGGCGCGCCGGAGACCGCTCAGCATACGGCTTTGATCCTCGGATGCACTGTAGATCAGTTGAAACTCTTCGGGGCTAAGAAAACCTTGATTCCTGCCAATATAGGATTGCGACAAAACCTCATACAACGACCCGGTTGCTATCTCGATGAAGCGGGCGAAGTGCTTTCGGGAATTCCGCGAACTGCCTTCAGCGATATTGGAGGAAATCGAAACAGCAGCCCGCCGCATTTGGTTCGTTTGGCCGATTCGCTCGTCAGTTGGAAAATTCCGGGTCGCGGAATAAACAATATCCGCGAAGTCGATCGCAAGCTGCCACACTTCTAGTTTTTCGAATCCAAACATATGAATTGTTCTTTCTTCTGTTTCTTTCTCTTTTCTTACTCTCAACAATCAACAATCAACACTCAACCTCTTCAAACCGCCGCTGCTCCCAAATACGCTTCAATCACTTTCGGGTCCGATTGAATCTCACGCGGCGTTCCCTCTGCGATCTTAATGCCGTATTCTAGCACGGCGATGCGTTCGCAGATGCCCATCACCACTTTCATGTCATGTTCGACCAGCAGGACTGAAAGATTGTAGCGTTCCTTCACAAAGCGAATGAGCCGCATGAGGTCCTCTTTTTCGGAGGGATTCATGCCAGCGGCAGGTTCATCGAGGAGCAGCAGCTTCGGCTTCGTGGCAAGGGCGCGGACGATTTCGAGGCGCCGCTGGTCGCCATAGGGAAGCGACACTGCGAGTTCGTCGCATTGGGCGGCGAGATCGAAAATTTCCAACAGCTCGAGCGCGGTCTTTTCGGTTTCGGCTTCGGCGCGTTTCCAGGTTTTGCCGCGCCAGAGCGCGCTGAAATACCCTTCGCCGTTATGAAGGCGCGCGGCGACGCGGATGTTGTCCAGCACGGTGAGGCTTTTGAAGAGCCGGATATTTTGAAAGGTTCGCGCGATCCCTTTTCCAGCGAGACGGTTCGGCTTCACACCTGCCGTGCATTTGCCGGAAAAACAAATTTTCCCGGACGTCGGTTGATAGACGCCCGTGATCATGTTGAAGGCAGTGGTCTTGCCCGCGCCGTTGGGTCCGATCAATCCCACCAACTCATTCGCTCCGACTTTAAGGTTCATCGCCGACACTGCCGTCAATCCACCGAAGCGGATCGTGGCGTTTTCCATTTCCAACACCGGCGTACTCATGCTGGGCGGCGGCGTTTGAGTTTGAATGAGAACAAGCCACCCGGCCGCAACAACATGAGCATGATGATGAGCAAGGCGTAGAGGATCATCCGGTATTCCGAAAACCCGCGCAAAAATTCGGGCATCAACGTCAGCAGGATGGCGGCGATAATGACTCCGGCAGTGCGGCCCATGCCTCCCAGAATGACCATGACGACGATATCGATGGACTTCACCCAGTCGAAGCCGGTCGGTGACAGGAATTGCTTATGGTGCGCATACAAGCCACCCGCGATGCCGGCAAAAAACGCGCCGGTGACGAAGGCCGTGACCTTCGTGAAAGTCGTGTTCACGCCATTCGATTCGGCCGCGATCTCATCGTCATGCACCGCGATGAAACCGCGGCCATAGGTGGAGTTCACGAGTGCGGAAACGACATAGACCGTGACAACCGCCAGTCCGAAGGTCCAACCCAGATTGGACAGTTTGGGAATCCCTTTCAATCCGCTGGCAGCACCCACCGCTTCGGTGTTCTGCGCGACCACGCGGATGATTTCACCAAATCCCAAGGTAACGATTGCCAAATAGTCTCCGCGCAATCGGAGGGACGGGACCCCCACCAAAAATCCAACTCCAGCAGCGAGCAGGCCGCCCGCAATGAGAGCCAGCGGGAAAAACCAAAAAGCGGTTGCGGTCGCTCCGGCATGCAGGGATAGCCATGCGGAAAAATAGCCCCCGACCGCCATGAAACCCGCATGGCCCAAGCTGAACTGACCGGTGTGACCGTTGATGAGATTGAGGCTGGTTGCCAGGATGATGGCAATCCCCACATCGATCGCGATGCCCAAGTAGTAGGAATTGAAATAGAGCACCTCATGGGCGCGGCTTCCTGTTCCAACGGTATGCGTTAAAGTGCTGCAATACGACGCGATGATCGCGAGCACGATTCCTAACAACAACCAGCGTTTTGCTCCGGACAACGGCATCAGACTTTTTCGACGGATGAGCGGCCTAACAGACCGGCGGGTTTGATAAGGAGGATCAGAATGAGGATACCAAACGCGATCGCATCGCGGTAATTCGACAAGCCTGGAATCCCGCCCGCGAAGGTTTCAAGCAGGCCGATGATCACGCCGCCAAGCACCGCGCCGGGCAGGTTGCCGATGCCGCCGAGTACGGCCGCCACAAATGCCTTGAGTCCGGGCTGAACACCCATCAGCGGATCGATGCTGGGAGATTTGATCGAATACAAAAGGCCGGCGACGGCCGCCAGTGCGGAACCCATACCAAAAGTGAACGAGATGATTTTATTCACCGGCACCCCCATCAGTGAAGCGGCTTGCTGGTTGAACGAGACCGCGCGCATAGCGGTGCCTACCAGGGTCTTCTGCACCACGAACCACATCACCCCCAACAAGGCCGCGGTGACCCCTACCGTCAGAATATCGTTGCTTGAAATCACCAGGTTCCCGAGATGGATCGCATGTTCGTTCACCAGTTGCGGAAACGGCTGGGGAGCCGAACCAAAGACCTTTTCGTTTTGCCCGGTGAACTCGATCAATAGCGAAACTCCGATCGCGGTGATCAGCACCGTCAGCTTGGGCCTGTTGCGCAGCGGACGGTAGGCCAAGCGCTCGATGGTCATGCCGAGAAGCGCGCAGATGGCTGCCGCCGCCACGAAGACCAGGATGCAACCAACCACCGATTGCGCGCCGAAGATTTTCTCAACCTTGGGAGCAATGTAAAACGCGGTGAAGGCCCCCAGCATCAATACGTCGCTATGGGCGAAGTTGATGAAACGAAGAACCCCGTAAACCATCGTATATCCCAGCGCGATCAACGCATAGATGGCCCCGAGCCCGAGACCGTTGATCGTTTGCTGAAGAAACCAATCCATTGAAGAGGTTGAGAGTCTATTGTTGAGAGTTGAGTGACAGAAGCAGAGGTAGAGGCAGAGATTTCAATTCTTAACACTCAACACCCAACACTCAACACTCAACACTCAACCTCTTTACGGTTTCACCGTCGCGTTGTAGGTGAACTTGCCGCCTTTGATTTGGATGAAGACGAGCGCTTTGTCGGCGTCGCGATCGGCGTTCAGGGAGAAGGTGCCGCTTGCGCCGCGGAAGTCTTTGGTTGCGGCAATCGCATCGCGGAGCGCTTGGCTTTCAGTGCTGCCCGCGCGTTTCATGGCGTCCACCAGAACCATTGCGGAATCATAACCGAGGATCGCCATGGCGTCCGGAGTTTTGCCATTGTAGCGTTCCTTGTAGGCTTTGACGAAGGCGGCCATCTCGGGAGTGCCTTGGTCGGGCGAGCAATGGGTGGAAAAATAGTGACCTTCAACCGCATCCTTGCCGATCGTCAGCAGGCTTTCGCTCTCCCAGCCGTCGCCACCAAAGATGGGGACATTCATGCCAAGTTGCTTTGCCTGGATGCAGATCAGTGCGACATCGTTATAATATCCCGGCAGGAAGATGGCATCGGCTCCATCGCTCTTGATGGCGGTGAGCTGGCCTTTGAAATCCTTGTCGCCGCCGTTGAAGTCGAGTTGGATGCCGAGAGTGCCGCCGTTGCTGGCGTACTTTTCCTTGAAGTACTTCGCGAGGCCTTTGCTGTAATCGCTCTTCACGTCGGTCAAAACAGCGACCTTTTTCGCCTTCAAGGTGCCGCTCGCGAAATTCGCAAGCGCGGCGCCTTGGAAGACATCGGTGAAGCAGACGCGGAAAATGAAATTGCCTTCCTTGGTGACGGCCGGGTTGGTCGAGGCCGGCGAGATCATGGGGATCTTGTTTTGCTGACAGATAGGAGCGGCTTCCAGCGAGCGGCTTGAGGCGACCTCACCCAGCACGGCAACCACGCCATCTTTCGAAATCAG
>JANMJQ010000188.1:0-5295 GCA_031371445.1 Akkermansiaceae bacterium | reverse complement strand
ATTTTCCTCGAGCGACGCGCTCGTGAGCCTCGGCAATGTGGCGGTGATCGGAATCCTGCTGAGTATGGGAATTTCGATCTTCCTTCTGCCCGGCTGGCGGCATGGCAAGGCGGACTAGCGGCGGCGTTTTCTTCCATTCGGTCCCCAACTGGTGACCAAGTGCACCATCCCAAGCAGGCCATCCCCATCATCGGCCAAGCCGAGTTCCTCCACGCATAACAACCAGAATGCGGACACCTCGACGCTGATATTGGGAAAGGTGACATCGAACGGAAGCTTTTCCCCCATGCAAGCCATGTGAAAATGCAGCGGCGCGTTGTCGGAGTCGGGCAATTTGAATTTCGCGGCAAGATCTCGCAGCAACAGCGCCTTCTGCGCCCCGTCCGGCCGCCAAGTCAAACGATGACCAATACCGGCGGAAAAGCTGTAGCCCTTGAGCCAGCCTCCGAGGACCATTTGGTAGGCGACTCGCTCGAAAATTACTCTGACGTGGTCGGGTGTCATTGGCTGACATCTCTAGCAGAATTTCCCGCCGAAGCAAATCATCCACCCAAATAACACTCTTTCACCTGGGGATCATTCTTCAATTCGGCCGACGGACCTTCAAAAAGAATTTTCCCCGTCTCCAGCACATAGGCATAAGACGAAACGTCGAGCGCGAGGTTCGCATTCTGCTCGACCAACAGGATGGTCAAGCCTTGCTCGCGGTTGATCTCGACGATACGCTCAAAAATGGTTTTCACCAGCAATGGCGCGATCCCAAGGGAGGGCTCGTCGAGCATCAGGAATTTCGGATTGCTCAAGAGCGCCCTGCCGATCGCCAGCATCTGCTGCTCGCCCCCCGACAAGGTGCCTGCCGCTTGGTTCTCGCGTTCCTTCAAGCGTGGGAAAAGGCCGAACACGTAGTCCATCTGCCTGGAAATCCATTTCTTGTCCTTCTGCAAAAACGCTCCCATCCGCAGATTCTCCCGAACTGTTAGATTAGCGAAGACCATCCGGCCTTCCGGCACATGGCAAAGCGCCGCCGCCACGATCTTCTCAGGCGCCAATTTCGCAATCTCACGGCCATCATAGACGATCGATCCCTCTGTCGGCTTCACCAGTCCCGACAAGGCCCGCAACGTCGTGGACTTGCCCGCCCCATTCGCACCAATCAAAGTCACGATGCTACCCTCCGGCACCTTCAGGCTCACGCCGTGGAGAGCTTTGATCGCACCATAGGAAACGTGGAGGTTGGAGACGGAGAGCAAAGAGGTTGATGGTTGAGAGTTGATGGTTGATAGGAAGAGCTTATGCCTCGTCGATAAGAGAGCGCCGGAGACCGCTTAGCATTCGGCCCTGTTCTTCAGCGACTGCATAAAGCTCTTGGAACTGTTGTGGAGTAAGCATGCCTTGATTGCGGGCAATGTAGGATTGGGAAACCACTTGAAAAAGCGAGCCAGTGGCGATTTCAATGAAACGCGCGAAGTCCTTCCTCGAGTTTCGCGAACTACCTTCCGCGATGTTAGAAGAAATAGAAACAGCCGCTCTCCGCATCTGATTGGTTAAACCAAAGCGCTCGTCGTCAGGAAAACTGCGGGTAACAGTATAGACCGTATCAGCGAAAGAAATCGCCTTGTCCCAAACTTCGAGCCGTTCAAATCCAAACATATTTTTGTTTCTTCAAGATTTCTTCCTCTTCTCTTTTATTCACTATCAACCATCAACTCTCAACCATCAACTTCTTCAAACCGCCGCTGCTCCCAAATACGCTTCAATCACTTTCGGGTCCGATTGAATCTCACGCGGCGTTCCCTCTGCGATCTTGATGCCATACTCGAGCACGGCGATGCGTTCGCAGATTCCCATCACCACTTTCATGTCATGTTCGACCAGCAGGACTGAAAGTTTGTAGCTTTCCTTCACAAAGCGGATGAGCCGCATGAGGTCCTCTTTTTCGGAGGGATTCATGCCGGCGGCGGGTTCATCAAGGAGCAGCAGCTTCGGCTTCGTGGCAAGGGCGCGGACGATTTCAAGGCGCCGTTGGTCGCCATAGGGAAGCGACACGGCGAGTTCGTCGCATTGGGCGGCGAGATCAAAAATCTCCAACAGCTCGAGCGCGGTCTTTTCGGTTTCGGCTTCGGCGCGCTTCCATGTTTTGCCGCGCCAGAGGGCGCTGAAATACCCTTCGCCGTTATGAAGGCGCGCGGCGACGCGGATGTTGTCCAGCACGGTCAGGCTTTTGAAGAGCCGGATGTTTTGAAAGGTTCGCGCGATCCCTTTTCCAGCGAGCCGATTCGGTTTCACACCAGCCGTGCATTTGCCGGAAAAGGAAATTCGCCCTGAGGTCGGTTGATAGACGCCCGTGATCATGTTGAAGGCGGTGGTCTTGCCCGCGCCGTTGGGTCCGATCAATCCCACCAACTCATTCGCTCCGACTTTAAGATTCATCGCCGACACCGCCGTCAATCCGCCGAAGCGGATCGTCGCGTTCTCCATTTCCAATACCGGTGTAATCATGCCGGGCGGCGGCGTTTGAGTTTGAATGAGAACAAACCACCCGGCCGCAACAACATGAGCAGGATGATCAGCAAAGCGTAGAGGATCATCCGGTATTCCGAGAAGCCGCGCAAAAATTCGGGCATCAGTGTCAGCAGAATGGCGGCGATGATGACTCCGGCGGTGCGGCCCATGCCTCCCAGGATGACCATGACAACGATATCGATGGACTTCACCCAGTCGAATCCGGTCGGTGACAGGAATTGTTTGTGGTGCGCATACAAGCCACCCGCAATGCCGGCAAAAAACGCGCCGGTGACGAAGGCCGTGACCTTCGTGAAAGTCGTGTTCACGCCATTCGATTCAGCCGCGATCTCATCGTCATGCACCGCGATGAAACCGCGGCCATAGGTGGAGTTTACGAGGGCGGAAATGACATAGACTGTGATAGCAGCAAATCCGAAGGTCCAGCCGAGGTTGGTTAGTTTGGGAATCCCCTTCAAGCCACTCGCAGCGCCCACCGCTTCGGTGTTTTGCGCAACCACGCGGATGATTTCGCCAAAGCCCAGGGTGACAATCGCCAGATAGTCACCGCGCAATCGGAGCGACGGGACTCCCACTAAAAATCCCACTCCCGCAGCCAGCAAACCGCCCGCAATGAGAGCCACTGGGAAAAACCAAAAGGCGGTTGCGGTAGCTCCGGCATGCAGTGAGAGCCACGCGGAAAAGTAGCCACCGACCGCCATGAAACCCGCATGGCCCAAGCTGAACTGACCGGTGTGGCCGTTGATAAGATTGAGGCTGGTTGCAAGGATGATGGCGATGCCGACATCGATGACGATGCCGAGGTAATACCTGTTGAAGTAAGGAGTGAAATACGAAGCCGCGATCGCAAGCACGATCCCTAACAACAACCAGCGTTTTGCTCCGGACAACGGCATCAGACTTTTTCGACGGATGAGCGGCCCAACAGACCGGCGGGTTTCAACAACAGAATGAGAATCAAAATTCCGAACGCAATCGCATCGCGGTAGTTCGACAAGCCGGGAATCCCGCCCGCGAAGGTTTCAAGCAGGCCGATGATCACGCCGCCCAGCACCGCGCCGGGCAGATTGCCGATGCCGCCGAGCACGGCTGCGACAAATGCCTTGAGTCCGGGTTGAACACCCATCAGCGGATCGATGCTGGGAGATTTGATCGAATACAAAAGGCCGGCAACGGCCGCCAGTGCGGAACCTATGCCAAAAGTGACTGAAATGATTTTGTTTACCGGCACCCCCATCAGCGAGGCCGCTTGTTGATTGAATGAAACCGCGCGCATGGCGGTGCCTACCAGCGTCTTCTGCACCACGAACCACATCACTCCCAACAAGGCTGCGGTCACTCCCACTGTGAGCACGTCGTTGCTGGAGATGACCAGATTCCCAAGGTGGACCGCATGCTCGTTCACCAGTTGCGGAAACGGCTGGAAGGCCGAACCAAAGACCTTTTCGTTTTGTCCGGTGAACTCAATCAACAAGGAAACTCCGATCGCGGTGATCAGCACCGACAGCTTGGGCCGGTTGCGCAAAGGACGATAAGCCAGGCGCTCGATCGTCATCCCGATGATCGCGCAGACCAGGGCAGCCGCCACAAAGACCAGGATGCAACCGAGCACCGATTGCGGTCCGAAAAATTTCTCGATCTTCGGAGCGATGTAAAACGCGGTGAAGGCTCCCAGCATCAACACATCGCTGTGGGCGAAGTTAATGAAGCGCAGCACCCCATAAACCATCGTGTATCCCAGCGCGATCAACGCATAGATGGCCCCAAGTCCGAGACCGTTGATCGTTTGCTGCAGGAACCAATCCATGGGAAGAAGTTGATAGTTTATAGTTGATGGTTGATGGACAGAGATTCGAAAAATCGGTTTCTTCGCTATCAACTATCAACCAACCACCATCAACTTCCTCACGGTTTCACCGTCGCGTTGTAGGTGAACTTGCCGCCTTTGATTTGGATGAAGACGAGCGCTTTGTCCGCGTCGCGGTCGGCGTTCAGGGAGAAGGTGCCGCTTGCGCCGCGGAAGTCCTTGGTCGTGGCGATGGCATCGCGCAATGCCTGTCCGTCGGTGCTGCCGGCGCGTTTCATCGAATCCACAAGCACCATCGCCGAGTCATAGCCGAGGACGGCCATGGCATCGGGGGTTTTGCCGTTGTAGCGTTCCTTGTAAGCTTTGACGAAGGCGGCCATTTCGGGCGTGCCTTGGTCAGACGAGCAATGGGTGGAGAAATAGTGTCCCTCAACCGCGTCCTTGCCGATGCTGAGCAGGGTTTCGCTTTCCCATCCATCGCCACCAAAGATCGGAAGATTCATGCCGAGCTGTTTGGCCTGGATGCAGATCAGCGCAACATCGCTGTAATATCCGGGCAAAAAGATCGCGTCCGCACCATCGCTTTTGATGGCGGTGAGCTGGCCTTTGAAATCCTTGTCGCCGCCGTTGAAGTCGAGCTGGATGCCGACTGTACCACCGTTGCTGGCATACTTTTCCTTGAAGTTCTTCGCGAGGCCTTTGCTGTAGTCGCTCTTCACGTCGGTCAGAACGGCGACTTTTTTCGCTTTCAGGGTGCCGCTCGCGAAATTTGCGAGCGCGGCGCCTTGGAAGACATCGGTGAAGCAGACACGGAAAATGTAATCGCCTTCCTTGGTGACGGCCGGGTTGGTCGAGGCCGGCGAGATCATGGGGATCTTGTTTTGCTGACAGATAGGAGCGGCTTCCAGCGAGCGGCTTGAGGCGACCTCACCCAGCACGGCAACCACGCCATCTTTCGAAATCAG
>JANMJQ010000159.1:0-20305 GCA_031371445.1 Akkermansiaceae bacterium | reverse complement strand
GCCATGGATTTCCTGAAATTGTTAGGCCGGCGCCAGATCCCGCGGGCCGTGGTTTCCAGTTCGTCGCATCACTGGGTCGACGGTTGGCTGGAAAAGACCGGCTTGTTCAGCGAATTCGAGACCGTCGTCTGCCGGGGTGACGCACCGCGGATCAAACCGGCTCCGGATCTCTATCTTGAAGCTGCACGCCGCCTCCAGCTTGAGCCCGCAAGTTGCCTCGTGGTCGAAGATTCACTCAATGGCGTGCGCTCCGCGAAAGCCGCGGGGATGAGCGTTTGGGTGGTGCCCAACCGGGTGACCGGCGGCTTGGATTTTGCCGAAGCGGACCGGATTTTCCCGTCGCTGGCAGAGATGGCCGCCGCCTTTTAATACCCCCCCGGATGACGCATCACATGGCCTTTTCCGGCGCGGGTGGCGGTCTTCCAACGCGGACCAGAGCTGTTGTTCGAGCCACCGGTATCAAGCCTTAAGCCGGCCACCGTCATGAAAACATGCCCGTCGCGCGCATAGATAGTGATCCATTTTCCAGCGCCTTTCTTGCCGTAACCGAAGAAGGACTCTGAGGGTATGCAGCCCTTCATCAGGCCGGCTTCGCGCAGCACGTAGGAAACCGATCCCGAGCAATCGTAGCCTGAATCGTCCAAGTGGGCGTGGCCGCCGCCCCATTTGTAGGGCATGCTTTGCAGGCGATTTCCGGCTGCGATCGCACGTTTCACGGCGGCCGGGGCATGGCGGGGGGCATAGGCGACACCATCCTTGATCATGGCCGTCTTGCCACTTTCAAAATGGTATGCCACCGGCTGCCGGGCCTTCACCTGGCTCGAGCAGGAAGCGAGGAGGCCGAAAAGCGGTATCACTAGGGCGAGCAGGAGCGTTGGGAATTTCACGGCGCGTATTTTTTCAAAAATCATTGAGAAAAGCAAATTATTTTATTTCGCTGATTATCAGGAAATCCACCACTTTTGCCAGAGCCCGGGCCCGGTGGCTCAGCGAATTTTTGATATCGTCGCCCAATTCAGCGAAAGTCCGGTCGTAGCCGTCCGGGACAAACAGCGGGTCATAGCCAAAGCCCTTTGCGCCCTGGAGCGCCTCCACCAGGCGGCCTTCCACACAGCCTGTGAAATGGCCGGCCTCGATCCCACTGCGGGCGAGCACCATTGTGCAGCGGAAGCGGGCCCGGCGATCGGACCTGCCCTCCATTTCGGCGAGCAGGCGGGCGTTGTTCCTGGCGTGATTCCCCCCCTCGCCCCCAAAACTCGACGACCACACCCCTGGAGCCCCTCCCAAGGCATCCACCTCAAGCCCGGAGTCGTCGGACAGGACCCAGCCATCGATCCTCGCGCTGATGCCCAGGGCCTTGAGCCGCGCATTTTCGAGAAAGGTGCTGCCGGTTTCCTCGATCGCCGGAAAATCAGGGAACGCCGTCGCGTCCAGCACCTCGAAGCGCTTGCCCAGAATTGCGGCAATTTCCGCGGTCTTGTGGGCATTTCGCGTGGCAATGATCAATCGGGGCAGGGCAGGCACGCCCCGGAGTAGCGGCCTCGGGAAATGCGGGCAAAAGATTTTTGGATTAAATGGCCCGCTTGTGGCTCTTATAGGGCATGAAAGCAATCACCTGGCTCGCCGCCACCCTCTCTGTCGCTGCCCTGAGTTCGTCGGCATTCGCTGCACCTCTGGAGGGTTGGTCCACCAATCTCGAGAAGGCCTTTGTCAAAGCCAAGGCCGAGAAAAAAGCGGTGTTGGTCGAGTTTACCGGTTCCGACTGGTGCCCGCCTTGCATCGAGATGCGCAAAAACGTTTTCTCCAAGGCGGACTTCGTGAACAAGGCCTCGAAGAAATTCGTATTGGTGGAACTCGACTTCCCCAACGGCGAACCCGCGGTGAAGGAAAAGAACAACCCCTACGCGGAGAAGTATAAGATCGAAGGCTTTCCGACCGTGATCTTGTTCAACCCCGAAGGCAAAGAATTCCATCGCTTCTTCGCCTCCCAATTCCCGAAAACCCCGGATTTCCTGGATCACCTCGACGAGTCGCTGATCAAGAAGGATCTCGATTGAACGGGCCAAGCGGCTTGATCGGCGCGATGGGATGAGCGAGGCTTCCGCTCTTGGCGCCGCCTTCTGACATCGCATCGTTTTTCGCGGACCCGCGTTGGAAAAACCGGTTCGATGACGAGGTTCTAACAGCCGCGCAGCCGCTGCTTGCGAAGGTGCGCGATTTGCGGATCGAGGAAAACAACGGCATCACCTTGTCCGGCAGCGTGGCGAAGGATGAAGCTGAAGTGAACCTGTGGCAAAGCGACGGCTCGTGGGAGTTCGAAGCGTTTTGTTCGTGTGACCTAGGCGGCTTCTGCCCGCACGCGGCGGCATTGATGATGAAGGCCGCGAAGGAACGTGATCCGTCGCGCTTGCAGGGCAGGGGAATCGCCGGCGCTGTTGCGGCCGAACTCGCCGTTCCCCGGGAACTGCCGCGCGATCCCGATACGCCGCGCCTGCGGATCGAGCCGCGCTTCGAGTTGGAGGTGACGCGCGAACCGGTTGATCGGACGATGCGCTTGCTGTTGCAGTCGCTCGGCCGGGCCGACGCCGATTTTTGGATCTCCGCGAGTGCGTTCGTGATCTACGGCAATCATCGTACTTCATTGCGGGGCAGCGCGCCGGACTGGGTGAGCACGATTTCAACACCCGACGGCCCGGCGATTTTGCAGCACGATGCCGGTGCCGAAAACGCGGCCACCCAGCAACTGCGCGATACCGGCTTGTCATCGCTGCAATCGAACTCGGCATGGCGATTCCTGCTCAACCTGAAATCGCGCGACTCGCAGCGGGATGGGGGACCTGACCGCTGGTTTCCCGATCCAAGCCGGATCTCCATCGATGACTTTTGGTTTCAATTCCGCGGCGAAATGGTGGCCCGCCTCGAGGCCTTGGGCTGGCGCGTCACCGTTGCGGATAATGTCGGGCATCGCGTCCACGAAGCCGAGCCCTCGCGATGGGATAGCCAACTAACACTCGGCCAGGGTGGTTGGTTCAGCCTCTCGGTGGGCTTCGACGTTGCGGGCCAGCGGTATGATTTGCTGCCGATTCTCGCCGGTCTGTTAGAAAACGATTTTCTCGAGGAAACCCTGGACCGCCCCGACAACGGTTATGTCTATGCGCCGCTGCCGGATGGTGACGCGCTCAAGCTTCCCATCGGCCGCGTGCGGAAAATCCTCCAGCACCTCGCGGCCCTCGTGGATCCGAAATTTCCCGACCGCGCGCGCCTCCATGCCCTGGATGCCGTTTCATTGGCGGGTCTCGAGGGGCTTGGCATCGACACCCCGCCGGCACTTCAGGAACTCGCCGCGAAGCTGAAAGGCTTTGCGGGGATCGATGCGGTGAAGCAAGCCGATGGTGTGCGCGCGACCTTGCGCGACTATCAGCTCGCGGGCTTCCGCTGGATGCAGTTTCTCGCGCGCCATGGCTTGCACGGCATTTTGGCCGATGACATGGGCCTCGGCAAAACCCTGCAAACGCTGACGCATCTTCTCGCCGAGAAACAAGCGGGACACACGCAAGGCCTGCCGAGTCTTGTGATCGCACCGACATCCGTCGTGCCCAACTGGCGCGCGGAAGCCAACAAGTTCACGCCGGATCTTCGCGTGCTCGTGCTTGGTGGACCCGATCGGAAAAAATACCACCGCTCCATTCCGCATGCCGATCTCGTTCTAACATCTTTCGCGTTGCTGCAGCGCGACATCGATTTGCTCGCCGGCATTCCATTTCACCTCGTTGTTTTGGATGAAGCGCAGAACATCAAAAACCCGCGCGCGAAAGTGGCGCAAGCGGCGTGTAAACTGAATGGCCGCCACCGCCTTTGCTTGTCGGGCACGCCGGTTGAAAATCATCTCGGCGAGTTGTGGAGCCTCATGCATTTCCTCGTGCCGGGCTTTCTGGGCAAGGAAGACGCGTTCAACACCCGTTTCCGCACGCCCATCGAAAAGAACGGCGACATGGAACGCAACGCGATGCTGAAACAACGCGTCGCGCCCTTGATCCTGCGCCGCACCAAGGATCAGGTTGCGAAGGAGCTGCCGCCAAAAACGGAGCTCGTGCATCTCATCGAATTGCATGCGGGGCAGAAGGATTTGTATGAAACTGTTAGAGCGACCATGGACAAGCGCGTCCGCGAAGCGATCGCCGCGCGCGGCTTCGGACAATCGCAGATCGTTTTCCTGGATGCACTGCTCAAGCTCCGCCAAATTTGCTGCGACCCACGCTTGTTGCCCGATGATTTACGCAACGAAATTCACGAATCCGCCAAGCTCGATTTTCTAACAGAATTATTGGCGCTGTTGATTGAAGAGGGCAGGCGCATCCTGCTGTTTTCGCAATTCACCGGCATGCTTGAACTCATCGAGCGGCACCTCGTCGCGGAGAAAATACCTTATCTCAAACTCACCGGCGCGTCCAAGGACCGCGGCAAGCTGGTGGAGGATTTCCAAACCGGCAAAATCCCGCTCTTCCTCATCTCCCTCAAAGCCGGCGGCACCGGGCTAAATCTAACAGCCGCCGACACGGTCATCCACTACGACCCCTGGTGGAATCCCGCCGCCGAAGCGCAAGCCACCGACCGCGCCTACCGCATCGGCCAGGACAAGCCCGTCTTCGTCCACAAGCTGCTCTGCCAGGATACCGTCGAACAAAAGATCCACAAGCTGCAGCAGGAAAAAGGCAAACTCGCCTCCGATCTCCTCGCCAACACCGACCGCTCCGCGACTCTGGATGCGGCGACGGTGCGGGCGTTGCTGGAATGAGGCACTCAGCGTGGAACGCCCTGCATCGAAGGTAAAATCTTGGATTTTCTTAACTCTCAACTATCAACCTCTTCAACGTTTGTCCTATCCAAATCTTCCCAAGCTCCAAGGTTCCGAGTCGTCCGGCCTTTGACTTTTTCTAGCCATGCCGACCACCAGTTCCCCAAGCAACGCGGAGAACTTGAACCCATGACCGCTGCAACCCGAGCACACGATCACACGGCTCGAACCTGGAACGAAATCGAGAATGAAAAGCTCGTCCGGTGTCAGCGTATAGAGGCAACTCTTTGCGCTCACGATTTCACCAGAGATTCCGTTGATGTGTTTCATGACATGATTTCTCACGCCGTTTGCGAGTTCGTCCATGATGGGACGATCGATGACAGCGGGATCGAAGTCCGGACCGCCATGATGGCTGGCAACCTTGATTCCCGGCATGACTCCGTCGGAAGGAAAGCCATAGTGATCGGAGGGATGATGGATCCACACCGGAAAGCGTCCGGGAGCGAAGCGTTCTTCGTCCGCAGCGAGATAGAGCGTCTGCCTCAGCACGACACGAACGGGCAGTTTCAATTGCGGCAACAGCCTTCCGATCCATGGCCCGGCGGTCACGACCACTGCGTCGAAGCGCTCGGTTCCGTGGTCTGTGGAAACGAAGACATCCCGCCCCGTGTCTTCGATGGCCGCCACCTTGCATCCCTCACGCAACATTGCTCCCATCGCCCGCGCCGCCTCGAGTTGCGATTGCAGGCAACGGTCGGCCCGCAGGAATCCGGAATCCGCTTGATAAATTCCGATCGCAGCCTCGCCGATATTGAGCGCCGGAAATCGCTCCGCCACTTCTTCGCCTCGCATGATTTCATGGCCGATGCCGCAAGACACCAAAGCCTCCCGGGTTTCTGAAATCGTGGTGTCGTTCTCCGGCCCGAAGGTCAGCCCGCCGCATCGCACGAACAGCTTTTCTCCCGTGATCCCCTCGATCCGGTCCCAAGCCTCGTAGGCCCGCGCCATCCAGCGCGTGTGGAAGGCATCCGCATACGTGCGGCGGATCAGGCGGCTCGTCCCATGCGAACTCCCAAGATCATGACCTATCTTGAACTGCTCGAACCCCACCGCTTCGCATCCGTTCGCCGCAGCTTCCAGCAAAGCAGCCGCGCCTGCCGCGCCGAGTCCCACGATGGCGATTTTCATCGCGCTCATTGTTTCCCATCCCTGCGGCAAAGGTCAACGGCAGGCGAAAGATAGGGTTGAGAAGAAGTCTATCGCAGCGCCCCAAGAACGCGCTTCTGTAACGACCGAGGCTTCGTCTACACCGCAAGTTCGCGCGATATCGCTTCGCGACCCTAACCCCGGACGGCACTCGTTCCTCGCTTGTCCGGGGCTATTATCAATTGTCCCGCTGGGACATAGAGAGCGGCTATGCCATTTATTAAATGGCTCTAGAAATTCCCCCCGGATCCACGCGTGAGTCCCAAACGCAGAAGCCGTTCTTCGAGAAGTGTGCGATAAGACTCTTGCCTGCCAGGTGAGAGAAAACTTCGGCCGATGAGTGATGTCCACGTTTCCGCTGCGTGGGCCAAGGATTCGAGGATGGGGTCGAGTTGCTTGGGTTTGAGGGCGAGGCGGGTGATGCAGTAGTCGTCGATCCAGTTTTTGCGGGTCAGGCCGCGTTTTTTTCCGGCGAGAGGCAGGGCGGATTCTTCCTGGGCGTTTTCCAGCACGAGGGTCGTGTTCAAGAGGTCGTAAGCGGGAGACAGGGACGCCACTCCATTGCGGACGAGCAGGGAGAAATTCTTGAGGTGCATGTCCTCATTGCCAGTGAGGAAGCAGAACAAAAGGCGGTGGGCGAGTTTCGGGAGTTCGAGCGCCGGGAAGCTGCAGTATTGCTCGACGAGACGCGCGACCTTTTCCAGGGAGCTGTCGTACTTCGTCTCGCGGGTGGCTCCGGAGAGTTGGGCGAAGTCCTCGACGTGAAGACGCTTGCCGCGCCCCTCGCGGTCGAAGCGCTTGATGACATAGATCCAACTGCCGTCGGTGGCCGGCAGGAGCCCGTGCGGCGGCACTTCCATCCCGGCAGCGGCTGCCATAGTCATGGTCAGGGCCTCGTTGGCGGGGACTTCTTCGAAGGGCGGAGGGTTGGGCTTGAGGATGAAACGTCCCTCACGATCCACGGCGTCGAAGCGCTGGTCCTTCACCCGAAGCACGGCGGAAAGCTTGGGCTGCACGCCTTGGATGGACATCTTGTCCGCCCGCAGCCTGGCCTGGCGGAGTTGTTCCTCGTAAGACAGCGCCAAAGGCTGGAGATCGGTCAGCCGGGGATGGAGGGATTGCAGGCCTTTTGGGGAAAAGCGCGCCCCTGCATCGATGAGCTCCAGAGTGATGGGGCAAACGTTCACCATGAAGTGGGATTGCTGTCAAAAACGGCCAGGGAGCCGACGAGATCCGCGCCGACGGTCAGCAGTTGTTGGAAGACATCGCTGCGGTCGATTTTGTGCGTTCGCAGCAATGCCTCAAGTTGAGGGCCCTCCGGAAGCAAGCCCTCGAAGACGGAAGGAAAGGAGCGGAAAGCGTATGGCTCAGGGCGCAGCGGCAGAGTCAGGGAAATGGGCGGGCCGGAATATCCGGGTAGGTAGGTGAAAGCCCATCCACCATCGCCGCTCTCTGTCAGATGGCCGGCAGGGACTGCCATTTGGTGGACAATGGCCGCGCGATGGACAACGGATTCACTCATGGCTTGCGGAAAGGTTCCGGCGCCAATGCGCCACCAAAGGGCCGTCCGGCTCAAGGCGGAGATTGAGAACATTCAGGACGTCGATCAGCTTGCCCCAAGTGGTCCGGCCCTTTCCGGCTTCCAGGTCCTGAACGACATAACGACTCACGCCAGCATGCTTCGCGAGCTCGGTTTGGGTGAGCCCGGCACGCTTTCGATGGAATTCGATGAGGGAAGAAAGTTCGCTTTTGTGCATGGAATGTCAGGCATTTGGTGACTAATCAGCGACTTTGATCGGTGAAATACCAAAAATTAGGGAACATACCTGAAAAATCAAGCGTATTACCTGTTTCAGGGCACAAATACCGCACTGGAGATAGGAGAATACAAACTTTGCACGATTTATCAAGCAATAAGCCTGCAATAAGCCTGCGGTTCGGGTTGGATTCGCTTAGCTTTCCCGTGATGCAATTGAAACGAGCGGACTGAAGTCCGCGCTCCGTCGCTACCCCCCCGCGAAATGCAGCATCTTCAGGATACGGGAACGCAGCGCGAGGAATTCCGGGGAACTGCGGTCGCGTGGACGTGCAAGGGCGATCGGGATGATTTCCTCGATGCGGCCGGGGCGGGGGGTCATGATGACGATCGAGTCGCTCATGTAGATCGCTTCATCGATGTCGTGGGTGACGAAGATCATGGTGGTCCCGCGGCTTTGCCAGAGTCGGAGCACTTCATCCTGCATGCGCATGCGGGTGAACGCGTCGAGCGCACCCAGCGGCTCGTCGAGCAGGAGAATCTCCGGGTGATTGATCAACGCGCGGGCAAGAGCCACGCGTTGGGCCATGCCGCCTGAGAGATGGTGCGGGTAGGCGTCGGCAAAACCGTCCAAGCCGACGAGGCGGATGAATGTCTCGACCTCCTGTTTTGTTTCCGAGCGCATGCCGCGGGCGGTTGGGCCGGTCTGGACGTTGCCGCGGACGGTGAGCCAGGGAAAAAGGTTGGGATCCTGAAACACCAAGCCCCGGCTGGCGCTGGGGCCGGTGATCTTTTCCTTGCCGACCAGCAACTCGCCGGCGTCGGGCGCTTCCAGGCCGGCGATCATCCGCAGCAGGGTCGATTTTCCGCAGCCGCTGGGGCCGATGAGGGAAATCAATTGGCCGGGAGTGACCGAGAGCGACACCGAATCGATGGCGGTGAACTCGCTGCGATCGGGAGCAAGGAAGTGCTTGCTGACGCAGTTGACGCGCAGCGACGAGCCTTCCATGAGCGCGGAGCCGGGGCTTACCATTTGATCGTTCCTTTCTGCCAGACGAGCACCTTGTCACGAACCGCAAACAAGCAGGTCATGATGGTTGAGAAGAACAGGGACATGATGACCAGGCCGGCATAGACTTTGCCGTATTCGGCCCACTCCCGGGCCCAGCTCAGATACCAGCCGAGGCCGGATTTCACGCCGACCGATTCCGCAACGACAAGCGTCAGGAAGGCCGCCCCGAGGCCCATGAACAGGCCCAGGAAAATGTTCGGCATCGCCGCCGGGATCGCGACGCGGAAGATCAGGAACGATGGCTTCGCGCCGAGCGTGCGGGCGACATCGAGATAGGACGCCCGGGTGTTGGAAATGCCCGACGAGGTCAACATGGTCACCGGGAACCAGACAGCGATTGCGATGAGGCAGATCGGCACCACCATCGGGAGGGAGTCCACCAAAGGCTTTAGCACCGGTGCCGTTGCGATGACCAGCGCGAGCGGGATCCACGCCGTCGCGGGGATCGGCCCGATGACCTTCATCACCGGCATGCCCCAATAGCGCGCGGCCTTGAACCAACCGATGCTGACGCCGGTCACCAAGCCCAGAAACACACCGAGAAGATAGCCGCCTGCCAGGAGAAACAGCGAGTGATAGGTGCTTGTCCAGATCAACTCGCGATCATGAATCGCACTTTGCAAAATCTTGGGCGGCCCGGGGAAGTACGGCAGCGGTAGTAGATGCAGGCCGGTGGTGATGATTTGCAGCGCGCCGATCAGCATGATGGCGACCGAGAAAACCGGCCATTTTTCCTGCCAATAGCGCCGCACCGACGGCACGAAGATTTGCAGCAATGCCAGCAACACGCCCGCTCCGGCGAGGATCGCGAGAAAGAGCGAATAATGGTGCGTCTCAAGCGCCAGTTCGGGATCCGAAATGATGTGAGCGGGGTCCGAGACGATGTAATGGATCACGTAGGCGATGCCCACGGCGGTGGGAAATCCGATCATCGCGAGCCAGTTGCGACATTGCGCCGAAGCGACCGCCGCGATGTCGCCCATCTTGGCAACGTCGGCGGTGTCGGACTCGCTGGGAGAGGGGCCGGCTGCGCTCATTTCTCCGTTTTGGCCAGCGCCGTTTGGCAGCAGGTCTTCACGTTTTTCGGTTCGCCCACGGCGGCCAGTTCCTGCCTCACCAATTCATCCTGATCTGGCTGGATCTGACCCATCGCGACGGTGTCGACCACCAACGATTTGATCCACTCGTCATTGACGCCCGGGAACTCGCGGTAAATCTTGTCGGTCGCTTTGGCGACATCCATGTCCGGTTTGAGGATCCCGGCTTTTTTCATGCTCTCCGCCGTTGTGCGGATGGCATCCCTTCCGCCGGAAATACTCGGCATGTAGCGAAGCCGTCCAAGCGCCGTCGCGTTCAATTCCGGGTTGGAGGCGATGTATTTCTTTTCCACCGACAGGATCGCCGCCGCGCGCGGATTGGTTTCGACCCACTTCGCGCCCTTCATGATCGCTTTGGTCGCCGCCGCTGCCGCTTCGGGGTTGGTTTCGAGATATTTGCCGTTCATCAGCACCGCGCAGCAATACTCGTCGGCGTAACCGGGGTCGATGGTTTGGTCGGTGACGTTTTGAACTTTGCCCGTGGCGAGCAGGATCGATCCGATGGGCTCCGAAGTGGCAACGGCATCGACCTCGCCTTTTTCAAGCGCCAAAGGCAACTCGCCGGAAGGAAAGACTTTCCACTGCACGTCGTTGCGCGGGTCGATTTTAGCGTCACCGAGCATCCGGTTGGCATAAATGAAAGGCGGTGTTCCCATGCCCGGCACGCCGATGCGTTTGCCCTTGAGGTCGGCGACGGTTTTGATGGCGCCATCCTTCACCGTTTGGATGCGCAGGCAGCCCTTGTGGATTCCCGCGGTGAGTTTGACATCGAGCCCTTCCTCGATCGGCTTCAGGTAGGCCATGATCGGCTGGTGGGCGACGTGGAAACTGCCGAGGCCGAGCGCGTCCTTGAACTGCGTCCACTCGCATTTGACCATTTCCGCCTCAAGGCCCATTTCCTTGAAGTACCCTTTCTCGTAGGCAACGTAGAGCGGCGCTTCACAGGTCAGGCCGATGTAGCCGATCTTGATCTTGGTAAGGCCCTCCGCTGTTTTCGCGGCGGTCTCCACCTTCGACTTGCAACCTGTCAGCAGCAGCGCGCCCAGACACACCGAGCCGAACAAGCGGAAAAACGCGGGGGCTTGGATCATGTTTCAAAGAGACACAAGCATTCCGAGGCTGGCAACCCCGGATTTAAAGCGCTGCCGTTCATTTTTGATCGTGCTAAACTTCCGGAAGCACTGTCGCAACCGTCGGTGTCACCGAAAAAATCCGCGCGGCGATTTTGCGGACTTCCGCAGCGGTCAGCGCGCTGTAGATCGCCGGCAATCTCTGGTGGTGATCGGCGGAGTGGCCGAATAGCAGGTCGAGCACGGCGTGGCGGGCGATTGCTGCGGGCGATTGCTGCTGGATGGCAAGTCCGCTGAGCGCGGTCGAACGGGTGCGGTCGAAGGCTTCATCGGGAATGCCGTCAGCGGCGATTTTAGCGATCTCCGCCAGAATTTCGCGGCGGGCGAGATCGGCTTGGGCGGGATCGGTGGCGAGGTAAAAGGTGAACAGGCCGGTGTCGTAGCCAAGGAATTGCGTGCCTCCGACCTGGTAGGCGAGTCCGAGTTCCTCGCGGATGCGCGTGAACAAGGGCCCGGCCATGTCAGCGGCGTATTCCTGGATCAAGGCAAGCGCATGACGATCGCTTCCACTCACCGATGTCCCTGGAAAGCCGATGGCGAGCACCGCCTGCTTCTTCGGTAGGCGGCGGATTTCATCGGTGGCAACGGCGCGCGAACTCGCCGGCGGATGCCATGCATCGCCCGCTGGCAGCGCCTCGAATACTTCTGTTAGAATGACCAGGGCTTTGTCCGGATCGAAGTCGCCGGCGATCGCCACAGCGATGTTGGCCGCGGTGAAATGCCGCGCATGGTGCCTGGCCAGTGCGTCACGGTTAAGTGCGGCGAGGCTTTCCGGTGAACCGTGTGTATCGAGGCCATAGCCGCCGCCTGCGAAAATCGTTTCGCGGAGTGTCCGGAACGCCACGTGCAAGGGGTCCTGCAACGCTTCCTCCAGACTTGCGAGCTGGCTTGCCTTTTCCCTGGCAACGACATCGTCCGGCAGCGATGGCGCAACGATGACATCGGCAAAGATCCGCGCGATCGTTTCAAAATCCGGCGCGAGTCCGGCGGCTTGCACGAGCAGGGCGTTGTTGCCGACGCTGGCGCCGATGGACGCACCGAGCGACTCGAGCGTGATGGCGATTTCCTGCGCCGTGCGGGTGGTCGTTCCTTTCGGCAGCGCGGCGGCGAGAAGTTGGTTCAGGCCGTTCGTGGCCACTGTTTCGGACGGCAAGCCACCACGGACCGCTGCCTGCAAATGAACGAGCGGAACACGCCGGTCTGGAATGAATGCCACCGTCAAGCCATTGGGCAGAACATGCGTCACTATTTGACCACGGGTTTGGCCCTGCTTGCTGGCACGCGCGGGTGCCAGCGCATCCAGTGGATCAAGGATGGCGATCGTCAACCGCACATCTCTTAGAGTGGCTGCGGCGCGGCGGATGTCATCGGCGGTCACTGCTTGCACCGATGCGATGAAGCGGCGGGTGAAATCGAGGTCACGTGCTTCATGCCAGTTGGAGGCAAGGTCCGCCGCGCGGCCGGATGCACTGGTGAGGCTCCGGAACTGGCTGGCGGCGATCTGGCGCTTTGCCTTCTCAAGGTCGTCCCCGAGCTCGCCGGCGAAGTCCGTAATTTCTGTTAGAATGGCGGCGACCAGCCTGTCGCGCTTTGCGGGATCGGTATCGGCCGAAATTCCCAACAGCCCTTCGCGGCCCGGCCCGGTCCATGAAAACGCGGAGATTTCAAATGCGAGTTCCTGTTCCTCGCGCAGCCGGCGATGCAAGCGCGAAGACCGCCCGCGGCCCAGGATCGCGGCCAGCACTTCAAAGGCCGCCGCGTCCGGATGATCGAGCGCCGGGGCCTTCCATGCCAGCGACACGCGGCTGGCGGGAATCGCAAAAGTTTCCCGCGCGCGCCGGAGCCCGAGCTGTGGCGCATCGGCTTGCACCAATGGCTCGCGGCCGCCGCCCGGAAGGCAGTCGGCGGTGAGGCTGGCCATCATTTTGCGCGCCAGGGCCGGATCGAAGTCACCCGAGATGACCGCGAAGCAGCGGTCGGTGGTGTAGCGCGACTGGTGATAATCTGTTAGATCGTGATAGCGGATCGCGTCGAACAGATGCCGGTGGCCGATGACTGGATGACGCCGCGGGTCGAGATGAAAGGTCGTGGAAAATAACAGGCGCGAGGCCACGTTGTCGGGATCGTCGAGGCCCATGTCGATCTCGCGGCGGATGACGTCCTTTTCCTTTTCGAACTCCGCTTCGGGTAAAACGGGGAAGAACACCAAACCTGTTAGAACGTCGAGGAACACCGCCAGCGATTCGGCCGGGCCGTCGATATAATACACGGTTCGGTCGAAGCTCGTGTAAGCGTTCCAATGTCCGCCCGCCGCCTGGACGATGCCAGCCAGGGTCCCCGCGTCGTGGCTGCGCGTGCCTTTGAAGACCATGTGTTCCAGGAAATGGGACAGCCCCGAGCCAAGGCGCGCGTCCTCATGGATGCTGCCGGTGGCGACCCAGATTTGCGCGCTGACCACTGGCGCGGCGGGATCGGGGTCGAGAATCAGCGTGAGCCCGTTGGGCAGGGTCTCGACGGTGGCGGTGGTGGCAGGGTATTCCATGAAATTTCCAGCTTGGACGAGTTGGTGGATGAAGTATAAGCGGCTCTGATGCAACGATGGATCGCGTTGGCCGTGGTGCTGCTGCTGCTGGCGGCGGGAGGGGGATATTATGCCCGCAGGATCTATTATGAGAATTCCCCGGCGCCGATGTGGGTGCCTATCGAGATTAAAGCGAATCGCCCCCCTGAGGAAGTGGACAGGGTGGTCAAGGAGTTGAAGGCGAAACTTTCCGAAGATCAGGTGCTCGAAAAGGTGGTTCAGGACTTGAACCTTGCGAAGACATGGAACCTTTCGGGGGAAATGCCGGCCGTCGCGGAACTGCGGAAACGCCTGTTTGTGAAAGTCGGTGAAATGGACAACCCGCTCGGCAAAGTCCCCGCCATCCATGTCGGGGTCCGGGGGAAATCGAAGGAACGCGATCTCTCGGGGAAAATCGCCATCCGCCTGATGGAAGACGTTTCGCGGATTCTCGGGATGAAACCCCGGGCGACAAACTAAATCCGTTCGATCACGCGCGACCGCCCGAAGCGCGCCTTGGGAGTGGCGGCCCCGCGGCAGTCATCGGAACGGTAACCCAGCGCGCAGGCCACCACCGTCGCGTAGCCGGATCCCTCCAACCCTAACAGCCGGTCATATCCCGCCGGACTGAAGCCTTCCATGGGACAGGAGTCGATTCCCATCACCGCCGCCGCCGTCATCAGTTGGCCGAGCGCGATGTAGGTCTGCCGGATGTTCCATTCATGTTTCATCTCATGGCTCATCGGTTGTGCGAAGCCCTCGATCATGCCTTTGATCATTGCCAGCGTTTCGGGCCCGGTGCCCTGGACTTCACCCATGCGCGCCATCCACTCGTCGATGTCGGTGGTGTCGAGATTGGTGCGGGCTGTTAGAACGACAAAATGCGAGGCCTCGGTGACCTGCGGTTGGCGCCACGATTCGCCGGCCAGGTTCGCGCGCATTCCGGGATCGGCCACCACGAGAAATTTCCAGGGCTGCAAGCCGAATGAAGAAGGTGTTAGAATCAGCGTCTCTTCGATGGCATCCCACGTCACCTCGGGGATTTTCCGCGCGGGATCGAACTTCTTCGTGGCATAGCGCCAGCGCAGTGCGGCCAGCAGATCGTCAGGGGAAATCGACATGCCCGCGACTATTGGGCGTCGATCTGGAAAGGCAAGGAGACCGAGGGAAAATCCTTCAAGGTCAGGCTGAACACCACGCCGTATTCCTCCTCAAGCCGGTTGTTGCGATGAGTGAGACCGACCCCGGCCGCCCAATTTCCCAAGTCCCGGTGCAAGGTGTATTGCTCAAGCTCGAGAGTGCCGTCGTCCATTTCAAAAACATGACGGGTTCCCATTCCCCAGTTTTCGTTGATCCGGTAATAGGCCTGAAAGTCGATCTGGTTCGAGTCCTGCAGCACCGGGTGGCTGGCGAGGTAGCGGTAGCCCACCGAAAATTCCATGTTTTCCCAAGGCTGGATCCGCATCCGTCCGCCGAACTCCGAGAATGCCGCGTCGCTGTCGGTAACGGGGATCTGCGTTTCCACATCGACTGACATCCACGGCAAGGGCCGCCACGTCACGTCATTGTACAAGTTCGACCAGTTGCGGCGACCCTCGGGGTCATTGATGAAGGCATCGATATAGGTGTCCACAAACAACCATTCGTAGCTTTGGTGGTCGCGTTGTGTCAGCAAGCGGTTGCGCGCGCCGAGACGCACGACGTTCCAACTTTGGAGTTCATCGACCGCCGTGAAGCGCACCGGATCCAGTGGCCGCGGCCGCGTTGTGGCGGTGAGCCTGTCCACCATCGGATCGCCGAGGTCCACGTCGTCGCTGGAAACAACCGACCAGAACGCATACGGTTGCAGGACGTGC
Organism: Akkermansiaceae bacterium; assembly: GCA_031371445.1. Lineage (GTDB taxonomy): Bacteria > Verrucomicrobiota > Verrucomicrobiia > Verrucomicrobiales > Akkermansiaceae > Luteolibacter. The sequence continues at coordinate 4,830 of JANMJQ010000159.1, read as the reverse complement.
TTGAGCCCATTGATGCCCCAGTTGTGGTTCTGATAGTCGCCGAGGTCCTTTGAAAATTTCACCGATGCCTCCACACCCGCGTGCAAGGTGCTGTGGGTGGATGAATCGATGGGACCGTCGACCCAGTTGTAGCTGGTGAATCCCACGCCGGCTTGAGGGGCGATGTTCAGGAAATTGCCGACCGTGAAAGGCATGGACAATTCCTGATAAGTGTTGAAGCGGAGGTAACTCGCATCCAGCAACTGGGTCTCGATCGCCTCACGCCGCTTGTCGCCAAGAGGCAGGCTGATGATTTTTGCCGCCAACTGGCGTTCGTATTCCGTCAACTGCCTCAACAACGGCGCGGCGGCGGGGTCGCCCGATGTCATTTGCAACAGCGGGTTGAGGATTCCCTTGCGGGTGGGGTCCGCGGCTTGCTCGCCGATGACTTCGAGTGACGTGCGGCCCTCGTGCAAAATCGGCAGGCCGAACAACGGCGCACGCGCCTGATCGAATGCAACAGCCGGCAACCGCGTGTCCGTCCGATAGAAATCGTTGATGCGGAACCGCGCGAAAATGGAAAGCAGCGATTGGTCATCGCGCCGATAGATTCCCAGCGTGTTGTCGGGGAATGGATCGGTCCGGTATTCGACCGTGCCGAAGTCTTCGAGGTAATGCTCGTCGCTCAGCAATGAGAGATTGGAATCGATCCGCCAGTCGCCGTCGGGATCGGGGAAGTCGGGGAAAATGCGGTGCTTCAATTGCACGCGGTAACGGTTTTCATCCACAAAACCTCGAGGCACACCGGAGCGCTCGGTATCCGGCGCGAAGTCGTATAGATAATACAGGCTCAAACCCGTGAGCTCGTCCTGGTTCTCCAGGCGCGTATCCAACAGATCGACGCCGGTACCCAGTCCGCGGCTGCTGCGCAGATCGAAATGCCATCGCGACAACAACCATGCGTTGTCGTTTTCACCGGTATCGGCGTTGTAGTCGCCCCCCAGCATGATGCCATAAGTATTCAACAAATAGAGGCCCCAGTTCGAGCGCGAGCCGGGGATGAAATGATATCCCAAATCCGCGTCGAGGGGTTGGCTCAGATAAGGCAGCCAGAACACCGGGGTGTCGCCTGCATACAACTTGAGATCCTTGAATACGATTTTCTCACCCGGAAAGATCGTCGTCTTCTTGGCGCGGATCCAGTAGTTCGGATCTTGTTCGTCATCGGTGGTGATGCCCGCGTTCTCGCCCACGTAAACCATTTTGTCGCCCCGCTGCTCGACGGTGAATTTGCCGGCTTCCAGCAGCAAGGGATCGATCGACGCGCGCAGGCCGCTGGCATCGAGGAATTTCCGCTCGTAATAATACACCGCGCGGTCGCCGCGCTGCAGGAGGTTGCCCTGATAGACGCTGACGTGGCCCTGCAAGGTCGCCGTCTTCGCCGCGAAATCGATCACCGCGGAATCGGCGAAAATCTCCATGCCGTTGTCGCCGCTGACTTTGACGCCCGGACCTTCGTAGCGCCAGGTGACATCCTTTTGGAAAACGATCGGCCCGTTGCTTTCGATCTTCAGGTTTTCCGGCATCTTCTGCGGAGCGGTTCCCGGCGAGGCGAACGGGATCACCGGCGCCGGCACGGGCGTGATCATGTCAACCGGCGGCGAATCCTTGGCGGGGATGGGGAGAACCTGAACATCCTGCGCTGCCAGCGGCAAAACAAGCAGGGGAAATATGATCCATGCACCCGGGTTCAGCATCGCGCCGATAAGAAAACCAGCGGACCATGAAGTAAAGGGGGAAAGCCCGGCGAACCGCGCCGAAAAATCCAGTTTACCTGACGCTGCCACCGCCGACATTCGTTTTCATGCATGAACTTCCCCGGGTTGCCATCATTGGAGTGACCGGTTTTATCGGCCGTGGCTTGCCCGCCTTGTTCGCGGAAAAGGGCATGAAGGTCACTGGAATCAGCCGCACGGGAAAGCATGCAGATATCGCCGGGATCGACCAATGGCAAAGCACGGACGCCCTCGATTTCTCCGGCCATCGTGCGGTCGTCAACCTCGCCGGCGAACCGATCGACCAGCGCTGGACCGCCGCCAGCCGCCGCTTGTTCCGCGAGAGCCGCGTCGGTTTGACCGCGAAAGTCGTGGCGGCGATCTCCCAGCTGCCGGAGAATGCCCGGCCGCAGGTGTTGGCCAATGGTTCGGCGGTGGGCTTCTATGGCGACCGCGGCGACGAAATTCTAACAGAAAAATCGCAGCGCGGCGACGGCTATCTCGCGGACCTCTGCGTCGATTGGGAGGACGCGGCCAAGGATGCGGAATCGCTCGGTCTGCGCGTCGTTTTGTTGCGGACCGGCGTGGTGCTGGGGAAGGGTGGCAGCGCCTTTGAAAAAATCCGCAAGGTCTTCAAGCTCGGCCTCGGTGGACGGATCGGTTCCGGCCGGCAATGGATGCCATGGGTCCACGTCGCCGATGTGCAGGCGGCCATCGTGCAAGCGGTGACATCGGAAAATCTAACAGGCCCGGTCAACGTCACGGCCCCGGTCGCGGAGCGCAACGCCGACTACACCCGCAAACTCGCCGCCGCGATGCACCGCCCCGCCATTTTTTCCGTGCCTGCCTTCGCCCTGCGCCTGGTGGTCGGGGACTTCGCGAACGCGCTGCTCACCGGCCAACGCCCTTTGCCCGCCGCGCTTGAAGCCGTTGGCTTCCGCTTCCAATTTCCGGATCTCGAAAGTGCATTGCGAGATCTCGTATGAGAGTTTTCTCGTGTTCAGTTTTCAGTGTTCAGGAAGAGAAGAATATTCACTTCGACGTTCCGCTGTCTTCCCTGAAAACTGTAAACTGAAACCTAGGAAACTAAGGCCCCGCACGCCGCCTTCACCGCCGCTACATGCGCTGCGATGCGCGCTTCGATGGCCGCATGACTCGGTGTCTCAAAGGTGAACGACACCGGGCAGCCGAGCTTGGCGAGGAAGATCGCCTCGGGCCAGCCTTCGGGCAAATCGGGCTCCGCGGCATGATAGATCCAGCCTGGCGCACGCGCGTCATGGCCATCAATGATCGGTCCGGCCTCGCGTGGAAAGCAGGGCTCGACGGCTGCCAGAATTGCTTCCACCCGCCCGGGTTGATCGTCGCCCAGATTGATTTCGTAAAAATAAAAACCCGTGCTCTCCCAATCTTCGTGCAGTGAGATGAACAAATCTGGCACCGAAATTTTTTCGAGCCATGCGGCATGCACGGCCACTTCACGCGTCGCGCGCAGCCAGTAGTCGCGGTTGAGATCGACGCCCGACGCATTCTCGCGGGTGCATGCGACCAAGCCGGACAAATTGAGCGCGGGGCAAAGCGACCAATCGAAGGCTCGCGAGAAAAATCCTTCGCGCATCAGCTCCAATAGCGCCAGCGGCCCGGCCGGTTCATCGCCATGCATTCCCGCCGAAAGATAAACCCGCGGTCCGTCGCCGTGGCGCTCCCAGGTGAGCATCGGCCCGGCGTCAAAATTCGCTAACAAATTTTCAATAAATCCGGCCCGGCAGGCAGCGTCGCGAAAATCTGTTAGAAATGCGGACCAGTCGATCGTTGCCCGCGGCCTTGGCTCCGGCCCGGCGGCGCTCATTTGAAGATTTCCGCGAAGAACGATTTCATGGCCTCCCATGAGCGCTTGTCCGCCGCTTCGTTGTAAGCCGCGCCCTTGCTGTTGTCGTTGCCCGCTTCCTTTTGCGTAAAGGCATGCACGGCGCCGCTGTAAAACACCATCTGCCAATCGGCCTTGGCGTCCGTCATTTCCTTTTGAAATCCAGTGACAACCTCCGGCTTCACGAAAGGATCGTCCGCACCGTGCAGCACCAACACCTTCGTTTTGATTTTCCCTGCCTGCGCTTCCATGCCGACTGCCGCGTCGAGCGAACCATGAAACGAAACCACGCCCGCGATGTCCGTTCCTTCGCGCGCGAGCTCAAGCACGCCGGTACCACCAAAGCAGTATCCGATCGCCGCTATTTTTTTCGGATCGGTCCGCTCATCCGCCTTCAACCATTCCAAGCCCGCATCCAGACGCGCGCGGAACAACTTCCGGTCGCCTTTGTATTTCCCCGCCTCCTGACCCGCTGCCGGCGGTTGTGGACGAATGCCCTGCCCATAAATATCCGCGGCGAAAACATTATAACCCATCTCCGCGAGCATCCTTGCACGGCGCTTTTCGTATTCTGTTAGACCGGTCCATTGATGAATGATCAACACCGACGGCCGCTTTCCTTCGGCGGCTTTGTCATACACATGGTAACCTTCCAAAGTCGTGCTGCCCTCTTTGTAAATCACCGGCACTTCAACAAGAGCGGCATTGGCTTTCCCAGGGGCGGCAACGTTGTTCATGTAAGCTTCCAAATCCGCCACGCGCTCTTCGACACTGGGCGGCGCGGGGGCAGCCGGAGCAACGGTGAGTAATGACGATGCGAACAGGAGGGAGAGCAGCGCTTTCATGATTCGGAAAAGTAGCGAAGATCGCCCGTGGTCAAAGCGGGAAATTCCTGGGGAGTGTCGATCTTCGGTCGACACGCGCGAAATACGCTAGAGGCCTGACCGAAGTTCAAGCCTCCTCACCGACCAGCGGATTCCATACCCGTTTGAAACCGAAGCCCTGAAAATCCTTGCCGTTCAGCGTTGCGAAGTCCGTGACACCGAATGCGATCAAGCTGAGCGCGGCGCGTGTATCATAAATGCGGCGGCGTGCGAAGTTGCGGGAGGCCGCAAGCTTCCATAACTGGTCATGCAGATCCCGGCTCCGAGGGGGAAATCCGACAGTCTGCCAGGTGGGATGTTTTCGATAGCTGTCGATCACCTTCACCGC
>JANMJQ010000145.1:0-1517 GCA_031371445.1 Akkermansiaceae bacterium | reverse complement strand
ACTCATCGTCGCCGACGAGCCGGTCTCCGCGCTCGATGTGTCGATCCAGTCCCAAATCCTCAACCTGCTCTCAACGCTGCGAAAGGATCTCGGGCTGACCATGATCTTCATCTCGCACGACCTCGGTGTGGTCCACTACATCGCCGACCGGATCGCGGTGATGTATAAAGGAAAAATCGTCGAGTGCGGACCCGCGGAGAAAGTGTTCCATCATCCCGAAGCGGACTATACCAAGAAGCTATTGGCCTCGATTCCGAAACTCGCGGCGAACGTGTGATTTTATGCAGTTGATTGGGTTAATTGGCAAACTAACCGTATCGATGATGAAAAAGCCATCCGCCACCGCCGAAGCCAGAACCGCCCATCGCCGCGCGGAATGGAAAATTGTCGTGGCCGGAAGTTTCGATGAAGCGGAAGCTGAAACCCGCGCTTACTGGCGCTCTGCAACCCCGGCAGAACGGTTGAACGCGTTGGAAGCTCTGCGAGAACCCTTTTATAATGAAGATCAAAAAGGCGGTCGGCTTCAGAGAGTTTTGGAGGTCGTGACTTGGGATGAGCTGTTAGATGAGCGCACCAAGGCTGATGTTGCAGGCTCATGATTCGGTAGCCGCAGGCTACAGCACTAAGGAGTTGCGACACTCTTGTCGCATCTTCATCTCCCAAAGACACGACAGGAGTTTCGTGTCTCCTTAGGCGCGGATCGCGCGGAGGATATTGAGGGCGTTTGGTCCGTCGCCGTGCACACAGAGGGTTTGGATGATGCCGCTTTCCGCAAGTTGCTGAGCTTGGGTGCGCGCTTCATGGACATCCTCAATCACGGCGCCCGGCTCACTTCGTGGGACCAAAGATCCATCGTCGCGATATCGCCGGTCCGCAAAACCTTCCGCCCACACTGGCATTCCAGCACTGCGCGCGGCCTTGGCCAGTTCACTATGGGGCATGGCATAAACTATCAATCCGCGCGCTCCCCGCAGCACTCCTTCAATCACGGCGGCGGCGAGCGGAGCATCGCGGTTAGCCTGATTATAGAGAGCACCATGAGGTTTCACATGATGAAGACGAGTGCCGGCTTCTGTTGTGAAATACGCCAGCAACCTGATTTGCCGTTCAACCAACGCCGTCACTTCCTCCAAGGGCAAATTCATTTCACGACGTCCGAACTTTTCACGATCCTCATAGCCTGGATGCGCGCCGATTGCCACGCCGCGCGTCATCGCAAGTTGAATGGTCTGTCGCATGATTTCCCCGCCGCCAGCGTGACCACCACAGGCGATGTTCGCCGAAGTCACCAGATCTAACAGCTCGGCGTCATGCATGCCGCCTTCGCCGAGATCGGCGTTGATGTCGATGGGTCGCAGCGCGTTCATTTTTTAAATTCAAGTCCGACCCGCAACCATGCGAGATCGCGTTCATCACGCCGTTTCAATTCCCAAGCCTGCTCCAGCGTCACTTCGCGGAACCTGACTTTGGTTCCCGGCCACGCGCGCGCCAACAGGGGCAAGTCCACGGAAATCACG
>JANMJQ010000133.1:0-5968 GCA_031371445.1 Akkermansiaceae bacterium | reverse complement strand
CCACCAAGGATCTGCCACCGGGGCAGCCCGATAAGAATGCCAAATCTCCTCCGGACGGAATGGATTCATCGAAAGCCAAAGCCAAATGAATCTTATCTAGATGAAGGAAGTCCGTCAGATATCGGCGGTTGACCCGTTGGGAACGGAATAGATATTTCAAAAGTGTAACTAACAAAATGTGATGATGATGAATCCAATGAAGAAATGGGGATGCGGCTTGGTGCTCTTAATGGGGATGATGCAGTTGGCATCCGCCCAATACAATGGCTGGCAGTTCTCGGGAACGATGTGGCTGCTGACCACTCCGGAGGGGGCTAACCTGCCTGCGTCGGCCACGGAGACCGATTTCCCGGTGTTGCTGCGCTTGCACAAGGAATGGTTTAATTTCAGCCAGGCCCAAGCCAACGGCGGGGATCTACGGGTTTCCGCCGGGGGGAAAGCGCTGGCTTATCAGATTGAGCAGTGGGACCCGGCGGGGGGGACGGCCACCATCTGGATCCGCGTTCCGAGCATCAAAGGAAACTCCCGCCAGGCGATCCGCTTGCATTGGGGCAAGCCCGACGCGACCAGCGAATCGAACGGAGCCGCCGTGTTCAACGAGGCTAATGGTTTCCTCGCAGTCTGGCACATGACCGAGCCGGTCAAGGATGAAGTCGGCACGCTGGAATCCAAGGACATGGGCACCACGCCGAGCCCCGGCATAATTGGGGCGGCACGGCATTTCGCAGGCAAACAGGGGATTCATTGCGGCGAGGCCATCACCAAACTCCCATCCGGTGCCAGTCCTCATTCGACGGAGGTCTGGTATCAGTCCGCCGCCGCGAACATGGACCTCGTCTGTTGGGGTCAAGAGGGGACTCATGCTGGCAAAGTCAGGATGCAAATCAAGAGCCCGGCACATATCTATGTCGATAGCGACGGCGGCAGCATTCATTCCTCCAGCACGCTCACCACGTCCGAATGGATTCAAGTCGTTCACACTTATACCGGCGAGATCGGCCAGATTTATGTGAATGGGCAACCCGATGTAGCAGCTCCCACCCGGACGACGATGAATATCCTGAGTCCGGCGCGGATGTGGATCGGCGGTTGGTATAATAACTACAACTTCGTGGGCGACATCGACGAGGTGCGCGTATCAAAAGTGGCCCGCTCCGCCGACTGGGTGAGGCTGCAATATGAAAATCAAAAAGCCCTGCAAACGCTGACGGGGCACTTGGTGCAACCGGGCACGACTTTCGCGGTTTCCGTGCCGAAAATTAACCTGCTGGAAGGCAAGAGTGTGACCGTTCAAGCCAAGGCAGATGGGGCTCAGAAAGTCTATTGGATTCTCAAAAACGGCAGCCAGGAGACCACCGTGGCGGTCGATCAGTTTACCTTCACTCTGGATGCCGGCCGAGTGACAGGTAATCAGGCGCTGACTCTTCAATTCAAAGCGGTTTTCGCCAATGGCGTGAAGACCAAGGACATCCCGATCATCATCAAGGATGACATCCAAGACCCGGTCTTTACCTTGAAGGCCCCTGCGACTTGGGATGGGCGCTCGACACTCGAGCTGGTGCCGCAAGTCACCAATCTGCCAGCGATGCAGGCGAAGGGTGCCGGGGCTCTAAAAACGGAATGGAGCGTCTCGGGCATTGCGGCGGTTAAGGGAAATATGCCGGATAAACTCGTGCTCATGCGGGCGCAAAATAGCGGTAAAATGACCGTGACTGCAACCCTGTCTAACGGCGGAAAACCGGTCACGCAATCCGTGGTGATCACCGTGACAGAACCCAAGACGGATGCCTGGGTCGTGCGGACGCCGGCCAAGGATGAGAAACCCGAGAATGACCAGTTTTACGCCCGCGACGACAAGAACGAAGGCACACTCTACTACAATGGGACGTTGGCCGAAGCCGCCGAAGCGGTGTTTCTCAACGTCTTCGCCGATGATAAACCTTATCTATCCGAGAGTGCGAAGGTTGCCGCAGATAAATCCTATTCGCTTGCCGTGAAACTCAAACCCGGCATGATCAAATACAAGGTCGAGTTCGGAACCAAGCGCGGCGCGACCACCCAGGTGCTGGACACCGTGACCAACCTGGTCTGCGGAGATGCCTATATCATTCAGGGCCAATCGAATGCTTTGTCCACCGATACCCACGAGCAATCGCCGCCGGAAACTAACGAATGGATCCGCAGTTACGGTCGTCCGGATGAGAAGGGAAATAACACTCCGGCGCACCTGTGGTGCTATCCGGTCTGGAAAGCCGGGAAAGAAGATAAAGCCGAACTCGGATACTGGGGGATGGAGCTCGCCAAGCGCTTGGTGGCCAGCCAGAAGATGCCGATCTTCATCATCAACGGTGCCGTCGGCGGAACCCGCATCGACCAACACATGCGGAATGAGGCCGATCCCACCGACTTGACCACGATCTATGGACGGGCCTTATGGCGGGCACAACAGGCAAAATTGACCCATGGCATTCGCGGAATCCTCTGGCATCAGGGTGAGAGCAACCAAGGCTCGGATGGTCCTTCGGGCGACTACGATTGGAAAAACTATCAGGATTACTTCGTCGAATTGACGGCCGCGTGGAAGCAGGACTTTCCGAATCTACAACACACCTATACTTTTCAAATTTGGCCGAACGCATGCAGCATGGCAGGCAGCGGTGGCGGCGGAGATAAAATCCGGGAGATTCAGCGGAGTTTGCCACGGCTCTACTCGCACCTGAGTGTGATGTCCACATTGGGGGTCAAACCTCCCGGCGGCTGCCACTACCCGCTGGTCGGTTGGAGCGAATTCGCGCGACTGATTCAGCCGCTCGTCGAGCGGGATTTCTATGGCAAGAAGCCCGCTGAGTCGATCACGCCACCTGATCTCAAACAGGCATACTTCACGAGTGCGGCCAAGGACACGATCGCGCTGGAGTTCGACCAGCCCATCATTTGGATGGATACGCTGACCGGGCAGATTTATCTGGATGGGGCTAAGGATAAAGTCGCCTCGGGTTCCGTAACGGGAAATGTGCTGACACTCAAGTTGAAGGAACCCTCGGAGGCAATGCATATTACCTATTTGAAAGAGACCAACTGGAACCAGAATGAGCTGATTTTCGGTGCCAACGGCATCGCCGCGCTGACGTTCTGTGAGGTGCCGCTTCCGCCTGCGAAACCGGCTTCCAACTGATTGATGGCTGGGGAAGGATCAAGGAGTTATGATGAAGAATTGCATATTCACACTCGCGGCCTTGCTAGTCACTCTGATTCAAGGTGCCACCTTGATGGGTGCCACTATGAAGCATGAGCCGGTGTTATTTATCAAAAAGGCTGGGAAACCTTTTGCCACTGGGAAGTTAATGTTTGTGCCGACTGAGAAACCCGTCGTCATGGCACCCGATCAATTGACGATCTATCAAGAGGGGACCGACTATCACTGGCAGTCTGGCTCAGATGTTCTTGAGTTGACTGCCGATTCGCAAATCCCCTTTAAAACCGCAGCCGAACTGACGCCTCCTCCCGGCAGTCCGAATAGTTTCAAGGGCGTCTTTTTCTCGGAGGGCCGCTTGCTCCATGACTTGCAAATGCAGGTTAGCTACCCACACGCTGGTGTCTGGCCGTTGAAGGTTGCCTCTCAAGGATTGACCCGCAGCATCAAAAAGCTTGCGGCGCGGCAGCCGTTTAAAATCGTGGCTCTCGGCGATAGCATCACGGAAGGCTATAATGCATCCGGCTTTAAGCCGAGTGAAGCGCCTCCCTATCAGCCACCCTATCCGGAGTTAGTTGCGCTGGCGCTGCAAGCACGCTTCGGCACGAAGATTGCATTAACTAACCTCGGTCGTGCCGGAACCCAAGCAGGGTGGGGGATGACCCGAGTCGCCCAAGTCGCAAGCGAAACCCCCGATTTGGTGATTCTCGCGTTTGGCATGAATCACGACGAAGCGGCTCCGGCGTTTGAGGCGGCGATGCGGAAATTGCGGGATGCCATCCAAGCGGCATGCCCCGCCGCAGACATTGTATTGGTCGCGCCCATGACTGGCAATCCACAGTGTTTTCCGGTGGACCGCTTCGTGGGCTATCGCGATGCCTTGCGCAACCTAACAAATGACCATGTCGGGGTGGCCGATGTCACGTCGCCATGGCTGGAGCTGCTCCAGCACAAGCCCTTCCACGACCTGAGCGGGAATAACGTGAATCATCCGAACGATTTCAGCCATCGCCTCTACGCTCATGTCATTGGCGAACTATTTCCTCTCATGATTGAACCTCACTAACCCGAGAAATAAGGATGAAACATCTCACTAACCGCGTCATGGCATGGCTTTTAGCGTTCTCGGCGATCCCCCTCGCTAGTGCGGTCGCGGCTGATTTGACCCATCTGCGCTGCGAATATCGCGATAACCCGCTCGGCATCGACGCCGCACAGCCACGGCTGAGTTGGATGATGGCGGAAACGGAGGCGAGAGGCCAGCGGCAGACTGCCTATCAAGTGCTGGTGGCAAGCACCGAAGATCGCCTGAAGTTAGACCAGGGTGATTTATGGGACAGCGGCAAGGTCGCATCTGGGCAGAGCATCCAGATCGAATACGCCGGCCAGCCGCTGGTGTCGCAGACGCGCTATCACTGGAAAGTCCGCGTCTGGGACAAGGATGGAAAGCCCACGGCGTGGAGCGGTCCGGCCACTTGGGAAATGGGGCTGTTAGATCCGCAAGATTGGCAGGCACTGTGGTTGAATGATGGGAAAACCAATCCCGCGAAGACCGGGGATTTCTATAAAGAAGACCCCGCGCCCATGTTTCGCAAGGAGTTCAACTTGCCGAAGAAAGTCACGCGGGCACGGCTCTACATTTCAGGCCTCGGTTACTATCAGGCCAGTCTGAATGGTAGTGTCCTCGGGGATCAGGTGCTTGATCCCGGCTGGACCGGTTATTCAAAGCGGGTTCTCTACAGCACCCAGGATGTGACTGCCCAACTCCGCCAAGGGGATAACTGTCTCGGAGTGACGCTGGGTAATGGTTGGTATAATCCGCTGCCACTCCGGTTTTGGGGGCATCTCAACTTGCGCGAACATCTAACCACAGGCCGTCCGCGGTTCATCGCCCGCTTGCTGGTCGAGTTTGTGGACGGCAGCCGGCAGGTGATCGTCAGTGACCGCAGTTGGAAAACCGGCGAGGGGCCGCTTCGCTCTAACAACATCTATTTGGGTGAAACCTACGATGCCCGGCAGGAAATCCCCGGCTGGGACGGTCCGGGGTTTGCAGACTCCGCATGGCATCAGCCCGCTGTGGCCACCGAGCCAATCGGAGTGCTGCAAGCGCAGGCCCAGCCACCGATTCGAGTTACTCGCAGCCTCAAGCCGGTGAAGATCACCGAACCCGCGCCCGGTGTTTATCTATTCGACATTGGGCAGAATTTCTCCGGCTGGATAAAACTTCAGGTGACCGCAGCGGCAGGAACTAACATCATCATGCGCTATGGCGAGCTGTTGCAAAAAGATGGCTCTCTCAATCCCATGACCAGCGTGGCCGGCCAGATCAAGGGCATGCGGAAAAACGAGGCAGGCATCGAGGAAAGCGTCGGTGGTCCCGGCGCGCCGCCCGTCGCTTGGCAGAGCGACACTTACATCGCGAAGGGCAGGGGACTGGAGTCATACACCCCGCGCTTCACCTTCCACGCATTTCGTTATGTGGAGGTGACCGGGCTCACCGGCAAGCCCACCGCAGAGATGATCACCGGAATGCGCCTCAACTCGGATGTCGCGCGCAGTGGTTCCTTCACTTGTTCCAACGAGTTGTTCAACCGCATCCAGGAAATGTGTGATTGGACCTTCCTGAGCAATATTTTCAGCGTGCAGTCCGATTGCCCGCATCGCGAACGCTTCGGCTATGGCGGCGACCTTGCCGTCACCAGCGAAGCCTTCATGATGAACTATGATATGGCGGACTTCTATGCCAAAGCCGTGCGTGACTGGGGCGACAGCGCC
>JANMJQ010000127.1:0-31926 GCA_031371445.1 Akkermansiaceae bacterium | reverse complement strand
GGTGCGGATGTCATCGAACTGCCGACGATCCGCATCGAAGGTCCGCCGGATCGCCGTGAATTCGCCGAGTTGGTGACGCATGCCCATGAATACGACTGGCTGGTGTTCACGAGTCCGAATGGCGTCGAGCGATTCTTCGATGCGTTTTACGCGACCTACGAGGATGCCCGTAGTTTGGGTAATCCCAGGGTCGCAGCGATCGGCAACGGCACGGCGCAGAAGATACGGGAATACCGCATCGCCGTCGATTTGATTCCGGAACGCTTCGTGGCGGAGGGCTTGATCGATGCATTCAAAAAACTGGATGTTGAAAACCTGACGATGTTGTGGATCAAGGCGGCGGAGACGCGCGATGTTGTGGGCGAGGGTTTGACCGCGCTCGGGGCGATCGTGGACGAGTGCGTGGCCTATCAAACCGTTGCGGAAACCGAAGATCCCACCGGAGCACGCGCGAGATTGGTTGCGGAAGGCGCGGACATGATCACCTTCACCTCCAGTTCCACGGTGGATCACTTCTTCGATCTTGGAATCGATTGGCCGGAAGCTTGTGTGGCAGCGAGCATCGGTCCGGTCACCAGTGAGACGCTAAGGAAAAAAGGCGTGAATCCCGCCTTCGAAGCTTCGCAACATGACATCCCCGGGCTGACAGCAGCCATCGTGAAACATTTCAAAAAACAATCGCCATGAAAATCCACTACCGGATTTCCTAATCTCATTTGGCGCCAGATATCCCAGCCCGCTGGTCTCGACCGATTGGGCTTTTTCGTCTCAACGAAGGAGGAAGGCGGCGCCAAAAACCAGTGCCACAAGCACAATTAGAATGGTTTCCCACGGGGTCTGGTGTTGGGTCTGGTGTTGGGTCTTGCGATAGCCGTTTGCCCATCCATCGTTGTAACGATCTTTAGATCCATTCGACATGGGCCCAGAATATCCCATCGCCAAAAAATCAATGGGGTGGGTGGCTTTCCCTGGAAAGTGGGAACGCCGGAACGGTCTGGTGGCAGGATGGGGTTCTTATCACCGACGCTCACCCTCGAAACTTTCGTAAGGACACTACGATGGCGGCACTTATTCCGGTTGATCTAATGGTTGCTCTGGTTCCGAAGGGGGCCTCCACTTTGTTACCTGACCCCGAGGCTATGTGGCAGCCAGCGCAGAGCCCGCCTTGAATTAACCCAGCCTCAGCTTTCTTTGACCGCCTTTCGGCTTGCATCCATCATCCCCAGCGTTACAACCCGCCCCGGCAAAGATATTTGCCCGAGGCAAAAAACAGGAAAAGCGTTAGTGCTACATTCCTGCACAAAATCGGGAAAAAGTCATAAGCCGCTGTAGCTCAGGGGTAGAGCAGCTCATTCGTAATGAGCAGGTCGTCGGTTCAAATCCGACCAGCGGCTCCATTGGACACATTTGGACACCAGGGGACTGAGCGCGACTAAGTAGCTCATTTAGAGCGGTTTGCAGGTCCAATTTAAGGCCGACCTTTTCGACAGCTTCGGACTCGAAATGACCCGCTACGACTAAATCGAGTGACGATTCCGGTGACAACCAATTCCTGTTAGACATTCCGGGAAGAAGCCCCACCGATCCGGCCATAGGCAGCGCCGCCTGATCCACGTAGAGCTTGGCGGTTAGCTTTGGGTCATGTGCCGCATCAGGTTCATTGCCACGGGCAGAGGCAAGTTCAGCGAGGCAAGGCGGGTTCCAAAGCTGTGACGGAGGCAATGGAAATCCAGAATCTTCCCGCGCTCGTCCACCTTTGGAATCAAAAAAGTATCCGTTTTGGAAACCGCGTCCGGAAGGGCGCTATTTGGCTTTGGCCGAAGCCTTAGTCGATATCGGCACGATCACGTCTTTGTAATACTTCGCGACGTTGCCTTTTTTCGTAAAAATCCCCGCGGAGACCAAGATTTCCATTTTCTCTTCGGGGCTCAACGCTTGGAAATTCTCCGATGCTCGCTGCCACTGGGAAACGATGTCCGTGGGCTGTATCGTTGAAGTCTTCATCGCGGTGAAGATGGCCGGAAATAGCCGAAGACGAAGCGTTGATAGGCGGAATGATTCAAAGCGTGGAAAATGATTGAAGCGGCCAAGACGGCCATGCGTCACCTCGGGAAGCTCTAGTCATCGATTGTCGAAGAGCAAGAACAGAGCAGTTCGGACTCGATCCCAAAAAAAGCGAACCGCAGCGCCATTAGCAAGCGGCGGGTTCAAATTTGCTCCGACGAGCTGGGGGGCCGCCCATTCTCGCAAATTGACCCGCCGTGCTTTCAGGTGCTCCGCAGGCAAGGGGATGATCCCCTTGACCCCCATTTATAATGAGCCCAGCTCAGCGAAGGGCTAGCCGATGCTCTCATGGCCACGGTCGCTTATTCTCTGACTTGAGCCAGCCCATTATTTTCACGCACCTACTTGAATCGGGCGTCAAGTTTTGGAGCATTTCTAATATTTGGGTATCACTCTTTTCGCCTCGGACTCTCTTTACTGCGTCAATGAGGAAGTATCGTTGACTCAATAAAAAGTGCTCAAAACCAAGATACCTCCGATAGGTATTATAGTCTTTTAGTCGTTGGACATTTTCCGGATCTGGCGGATTGAGACCGGGCGAATTAAGATCGGCCGAATTAAAATACATGGGAACCTTGGATCCTTGAATTTCCTTCCAACCACCTTCCAAATCGTAACAGGAGCAAGCCAATAAATCCCTGAGATAATCCATCAGTGCTTCATCTGGCTTTTTCAGCTGTTCTTGAGCATTCCCTCTCCACATCCAAATACTAATCTGGGCTTTTTCCGGAAGTTCAAATTGGAGCGCCTTCGTTAAATGAATTACGGCTTGGGATGGGTTCACGACTCCCCCTATCTGCCCGTATGCCACGCCGATTGAAACCTCTAATTCGGCTTGTTCCGCGATACTGGTGTATCGCTTTTGCAACTCTAACAGGGGCTCCGCGGATTTTGTCTTGTTCATCATTTCCCGAGCAGCCGAGAGGTCGTTGAGGAACGCTTCCGACAATCCTGGCAATCCTGATAATTGCGCCTGAATCGCCAAAATTAATGACGCGGACACACAGATGATTCTTGTCGCTATGTTCCTGTTTGAATTCACGTTGAGAATCTACCTGTTTGCCTAGCGAGTCCAAGCTCGAAGCGAAGAGCCGCAGAACGGGCGGCACACCTAAACCCGACAGACCTAGAAAGGGCAGGTTTCGAGATCAGCAAGATATCGGTCGCGTGCATATTCAAGGATCCGCTTGCCCGTGGAAACGGCAGTTTTTCCCGTCAGTTTCACGGCTGAAAACTTGATCGCCGCGGGAAACCTAACAGGACCGAGGCACTTGCCTTCGAGTTCGAACATTTGCCGCAGAGAGTCCCCGAAGAAGGTTCCCTTGCGTCCCTTGCCGCAGGTGAGGAAAAACTGGGAGAAAATCGGTTGCCCTTTATCCGGCCCGGAATGCCGTATGAGATCCAATTCCCGCATGATGCAGAAGTGCTTAGCCGCGTCCGCTTTCTTCTGCCGGACTTTGCGGGCGAGCCTTTGACAATAAATCCGCATCCGGGGGGGGCAATTCCAATTCCTTCATTTCGGCCCATGGAATGTTCTGCTTGTTGACCTTGCCCCACCAGCGGCCCGGGATTGGATCGCGTGCAGCCTGCGCTTCCTCGTTCTTCCCGAGATACTTTGCGAAGTAGCCGGCGAAGTCTCCGACCTCCTGCATGTTGTCCTGCTCTCTCCACCAAACCCTTGCCGAATAAGGAAAAGTCAGTCGGTTCAAATCCGACCAGCGGCTCCAGATTTCCTAACACTCCTTGCGCGGAGCGGGAATCTCGGTAGTTGTCTCGCCGCGGCACGTGATCTGTAACCCGCAGGTCCGACCCAGATTGCCGGTTTCACGGACAAAACACCCGATTCCGGCCGCGAAATTTAAAATTTCGCGTATTTTGATTGACTGTAACCCATGATTTTCAAAAAGACTTTACAATCGACCCAAATTTTGTAATTGAGTCCCATGCTGTCCCGCATGAAAACACACCCATACACCAAAATCATCATGGTGGCCTGTCTCGGTGCTTTGGCATCCTGCGCCACCCCCGCTAAAACCATCAAGGTGCCGGTTTCGGCAACCTCCAGCGACGGCTCCCTTTCGGGGAAGGTGTTCGCGAAAGTAAACGCCTACCGCCAGGAACACGGCGCGTCGGTGCTCCAACGGCACGCCGGCCTCGACAAGTTGGCCCAGCAACATTGCGAATATCTGCGCAAACATCGTGGCTCCTTTTCGATCTACGGCACACAGATCAGTCATTTCGGCTTCGAAGGCCGTGCGGCCTATGCCCGAGAGGCATTTCAAATGGAGAGCGTGAGCGAGAATGTGGCGGCCTCGGGCAGCTACAGCAAAGACCAACCGGCATCGCTGGTCAGTCTCTGGGCCGGTTCGAAGGGCCACAATCAGAACATGCTCAACTCCTGGACTTACACAGGCGTGGGTGTTTTAGTCGATGACGATGGCACCGTGTTTTCGACTCAACTTTTTTCGACGGTCAGCAATTCCCGTCAGACCATGCACCGTCGCTTGACGGGCTTTTAATCGTGCCTCACCTGCGACTTGAACTCGTGCTCCGGCGACGCGGCTTGGTCCGCGTCGCTGGCATCGACGAGGCAGGTCGGGGGCCATTGGCAGGACCAGTGGCTGCCGCCGCGGTGATTCTCCCGCCGCGTTTTCGCTGTCCCGGTCTGGACGATTCCAAGAAACTTCCCGCGGCAAAGCGGGAAGTTTTTTATGAACGCATCACCACCGATCCGCGGGTTGTGTGGACGGTTGCGACGGCCGATCACCTGGAAATCGACCGGCTCAATATCCTGCGTGCCACCCATCTCGCGATGCGGCGAGCCGCGGAACTTTTATCGCCCTTGCCGGAGCACTGTCTCATCGATGGCTTGCCGGTGCGGGATTTCCCCTTCCCTCACGACGCGGTCGTCAAAGGGGATTCGATCTCGCTGTCGATTGCCGCTGCGAGTGTGATTGCAAAGGTCACGCGCGACCGGATCATGCGCGAGATAGACTTGGAGTTTCCCCATTTCGGCTTTGCCAGGCACTTTGGATATGGCACCAAGTATCATCTTGAAGCGCTACGGACTCACGGCTCTTGTCGCCACCATCGTCAGTCGTTTCAGCCGGTCGCTCAACGGACCTTGCCGCTTGATTTTGGCAAACGGTGAAGCGCGCGAACGCGCGTGGGTGGGAAATTATGGCGAGCGGGTTGCGGCCGATTGGCTGCGTGCGGCGGGATGTAAAATTTTGGCCCGCAATTTCAAGGGGCCGCATCGGGGCGAAGTGGACATCGTCGCGCGGGATGGAAAGCTGCTTCTGTTCATCGAAGTGAAAACGCGGCGCGAAGGAGCGAAGATCCGCGGCTTCGATGCCGTGAACAAGGACAAGCAGCGGCTCATTGAACGCGGCGCCAACGCATGGCTGAAAAAATTGCGGACCCGCGAGCTGCCATGGCGCTTTGATGTGATCGAGGTCTTCGTGGCCGACGGTTGCAAGCCGCGTGTGAACCGCATTGCCGACGCGTTCTAACGGATCGATCCCGCTTGCGGCTGCGCTTCCGCGCGGCCACTGTGACGGCGATTTCATGGATGCGAACTCGATGGCATGGTTGGCGCGGCGGGATGGCAGTGTTGTCGTGGGTCATGGCCCCTTCACAGCGTCCGTTGAAGCGGTGGGGGCGGTTGCGTTTTATGTGCAGGACTTCGCGCTCAGCGATCCCAAGCCATGGAAAATCCCAAGCCGTTTTGAACGCATCACCAATCGGGAAATGGCCGAGCGCTACGGGGCGGAACTGGCCAGCGGGATTCAGTGGGAGCCCGCCGAAGCAGGACCCTTTGCGGCGGTTTTCCAGGAAGTGGCCGCCGCCATCGATGGTGGAATTTTTGAAAAAACCGTTCCTGTCGTGACTGAGACGGGCAGGACGACGACTGATCCGCGGAAGGCGATCATCGCAGCGATGGCGAGACAGCGGCCACCGCTACAGTCATATGGCTGGTGCAGCGGAGAAGGGGGATTTGCCGGCGCGACGCCCGAGCTCTTGGTGTCGCTTCGTGAGGGGCGTTTGGAAACGATGGCCCTCGCTGGAACCGCCCGGAGCGAGGATCGGGACGTTTTCGCCGTCGATGAGAAAGAAATCCGCGAGCACGAATACGTCGCGCGCACACTGGTCGCCAAGCTGGAGGATTTGGGTAAAACTGCTGTCAGTGATCGTGAAATCATTGATCTTGAGTCTCTTGTGCATTTCCTGACATCGATTTCAGTCATTTTGGACCGTCCGCAAGACCCGGAGGATTTGGTAAAGCGCCTCCATCCGACGCCCGCTCTGGGGCCGCTGCCCCGCAACGCGCAAACTATAAAACAGTTGTTGGGCTGGAGGTCCCGGCTCGCTTGTCCGGCGGAATTTGGTGCGCCTTTTGGTCTTTTGGACGGCAAGCGCTTCGATGCGGTGGTCGCCATCCGCGGAATTTGGTGGCAGGGAAATGTCCTGAAACTCCCGGCGGGCTGCGGCGTTATCGACGAAAGCCGGCTTGTGAATGAGTGGCGTGAGCTGCGGTTGAAGCGGGAGGCCGTGAAAAGCTTCCTGTAATCCGCGGGTTACACGGCTGACCTTGGAAGCAAGGATATGTTTTTAATTAAAAAAGATTGATTATTTTTTAAAAACTCTCAGCATGCGAGCGTATTTCCCGCTGGTTCATGCTTACCCGCACTCACATTCGACAGGCCCGCCGAGCCCTTCTCTTGGCGACTCTTTGCGGGGCAATTCTGCCCGCAAGTGCCTTTGATATTGCGCAGATTACGAATCCCATCGGCCGTCTGGCGCGTGTTTTCGATTCCCAATTGGTCAAAACCGAAGACCGGGTCGAGTGGCTGGACAACCGGGTTGTTACCCTTGCCCAGCACAGCGAGCACCCGCTCAAAGCCAATTTGGGATTCCGGGGCTATCGCTCCAAAACCGGCGCTCCGGACCCTTTTGTAACGCTGGATCTCGGGGCTGACTATCCGATCGAGATGGTTTACCTGATTCCCACCCAACGCGAATTTGCCGAGGACACGGGGATTTTTCCAAAGCGCTACACCCTGGAAATTTCGAAGCAAGCCGACTTCGGCCAACGCTCTGTGGTTTTTACGACCGGAAATTCCCCACAGTTGGCGCCTGAAGGCAGTCCGGTGCCTATCAACGCCCATGACGTCGGCCGCTATGTCCGCCTCACGGTCCATGAAGGCAATCCAAAGGGCATGCTCGACTTGTTCGGCCTTTCCGAAATTGCAGTGATCTCGCAGGGCAATGCAGTCTCGCTTGGGGCAGCGGTCACGAGCGGAGGTGCCTTGGATTCACCGGGCATTTGGAATGCCGCGGCCCTGACCGATGGCCGGACTCCGCTGGGGATGTGGGAAAATTCGGTTTTGACGAAGGGCTCCATCGGCGACTCCGTGGCCGTGGATGCCACTGACCCAAAGGTTTCGTGGACCATCGATCTCGGCGACGCCGCTGCGTTGGATCGACTGGTGCTGTTTCCCTATCAGCCCGACAGGTCCTTTGATCATTCGATTTTCCCGGACGCGCTCACCGTTCAAATCCTGACCGCCGACGGCAGCGAAATGGAAGTCTCGGGAGAATGGAACAATGCCGTTCCGGATGCATCGGGGATGACACCACTGGTGATTCCCTTGGGCGGAAAGATGGCGAAAGCCGTCCGTCTAACAGCAACGCGCCCCTATGCCATGGGCGAGATGAAGCTTCAGGCGCTTTCCGAAATCGAAGTCTGGTCACATGGCAACAACCTGGCGCAGGGCAAACTTGTCACCCGCACGCATGCCGGCTCAACGGCGGAAGTCACCTCGCTCACTGATAACCGCACTTCGCAAAAACAAATCATCCCGGTGGGCATCTGGCTTCAGCAACTTCATGAGCGCGGCATGATCGAACGCGAGCTTGTCATGCTGCGTCCGATCCATCGCCAGCTTGCTTCTGAAAGCGAATTGAACGCCACCTGGGGTTCGGCCGTTGCGCTCGGACTTACTTTCCTGGTTCCTGTTTTCATTGTCGAACGCCGGCGTTTGATGTCGCGCGATCAAATCGACAACCTGCGCAAAAGAATCGCTTCGGATTTGCATGACGACATCGGCAGCAATCTTGGCAGCATCTCCTTGATTGCCCGCACGGCCCGCAAGGATCTGGTGCGACTGCAGGGCCCTGAGGAGGTTGCCGAAGATCTCGGTGAGGTAGAATCGATCGCCCGCGAAAGTTCGCTGGCCATGCGCGATATCGTCTGGTTGTTGGAACGGCGGCAGGATTCGATCGGTGACCTGGTGCAACGGATGCGCGAGACTGCCGGCCGCTTGCTGCGCGAAATCAACTACACGCTCGAATGCGAGTCCACCAAGACGGCGGCCAAGCTGTCGCTGGATGCCAAGCGGCATCTGTTCCTTTTCTACAAGGAAGCGATCCATAATGTCCTCAAGCATTCGCAGGCGAACAAGGTCACGATCCGCCTCTGGGATCAGGACGATCAGCTTGCCCTTGAAATTCTCGACAATGGTGTCGGCCTGCCACGCAACGAGAAATGCAGTCCCGCTGGCGTGCAGAAACTCGAGGATCGGGCCCGCGTCCTTGATGGCCTGCTGCAAATCGCTTCTTCCAAGGAAAGCGGCACCCAGATCCGTCTCTTCGTCAAACGCGCCTATCTAACAGCCAACCCGTCCCTTGCATGATCGCACCCACCGCCACCACCTGCATCTGGATTTTGGAAGACCATGAGGTTTTCGCAAAGCAGATCCGCCGCCTTATTTCCAGCGAGGAGGATCTGACCTGCCCGCATCATTTCTCCACCGCCGCCGATCTGTTCGACAAATTGAAATTCACCAACGAACGGCCCGATCTGTTGCTGCTCGATCTGGGGCTGCCGCGGCGTGACGGCCTTGAGGTGCTCAAAGAAATCCGCCAACGCCTTCCCGAGCTCAAGGTGCTGATCCTGTCGGCTTCCGAAGACCGGGAAAAAGTTTACCGCGCGATCTGCGGCGGGGCGTCCGGTTATTTGCTGAAAACGGCCGATCCCGACGACATCATCGGCGGCATCCGCGACGTCGTCCACGGCGCTTCCGCGCTGAGCGGGCCGATCGCGAGCATGATTTTGGAAGGATTTTCCCGCCACGGCCCGGTGGACAAAATCGAGCCCCTGACGAGCCGGGAGGAGGACGTCCTCCGGAACCTTGTCAAGGGCTTGATCAAAAAAGAAATCGCCGATCGGCTGTTTATTTCGGCCCATACCGTTGACATGCACCTCCGGGCGATTTACCGGAAACTACACGTCAGTTCGCAAACGGAGGCGGTCTCGAAGGCCCTCCGCCAAGGACTGGTGTAAGTCCCTCTCCTAGGAGTTCGCAATCCAGAGACAAAAGCCTCCGGTTCGTTGTTCGAGCCGGGGGTTTTTCGCTGAAAATCAATGGCTTGGATCCCAATGGTCGGGCCCGCCCAGGATGTCGGCGGGGCTCGGAATGGGGATTTTTACATTGGGGGGCCGCGCCGTGGGGTGCCGCTGGCTGAGGTCCAGGGCTTGGCCGCCGAGGTCGCTGCTGCCGATTTCCTCAAAACGGAGATCCTGGCTCGGCGCTCCGGTGATTTCCCAGCCCGCGGGCGGCACATGCGGGCCCATGGCACAGCGGATGAAGGCGACATGGCTGCCGGGAAAGCGCCCGGAGTCGATCCGCGCCAGCCAGGTCCTCTTTGTTTCCGGTGGCGCGGTGAGCTTGCAGTCGAAAAACACATAGCCCGCTTGGCCGACGGGATTGCGGGCCTGCACCAGGTAGCCGTCGTGCATGCTGCGCAATTCGCATCGCTCGAAACAAACCGTGCCCGAGCCCCAGACGTAGTCGACATCGCCCTCGATGTAGCAATCGGCGACATAGACACGGCCGCTGAGATTGAGGGTGTCTTGGAAGCTCTTGAAATCGGCGTTGCGAAGCACGCAGCGTTGGGCATTCAAGGTAACGGCCTCCGCCTGGGAGCCACGATAGGGGGTGGTGTTTTGAACGGTTAGATTTTCGATGCGGAAATCGTCAGCCTCGACACCCAACACACAGCGCTGATTCCCGCCGGGATTGAGCCGGTCGTTGTTGATGGCGGTGAGGATTGTTTCCTGCCGACTTTCACCCACAAGTTGAATGTGGGTCTTGTCGCGGCCAATCCGGATCAAGTCCTCGTAATAACCCTTGCGGATGAAGATTGATGTCGGCTTGCTGCGATGAGGTTCTATCTGATCCACTGCTCCCTGCACGGTGCAGAAGTCGCCTTTGCCATCCGCTGACACAATGATGCGGTTGGGATCCTTGGGCGGCGATTTGCGGGTGCTGAATTTCCATCCATCGTGGAGGCCCCCGAAGTCTTTGAAAAATCCTGGATCGATCCGGACGACATACGACTCGCCCGCGCTCAGGTGATGGATCCGGATGGAAACGACGTTGCCCTGCAGCCGCAGCGCTTCGTAGTGGAGTTTTGAATCGCCGAATTGCTCCTCACGAGGACCCGCGCCGGCAACGATGGTATCAACCACCGTTTTGTCGGAAGCCCGGATGATTTCAAACTTGCCGCTATTTCCGAGCTCCGGTGCTTGATTGAAGGTGAGCTTCAACGGTGCATCCACGCAGACGTCGCCGCCAGTGGGCCAGCGCGTGGTGAGTGTGAGTTCGGCATGCGCTAACGAGGTCGCTGCTAGCGCGGACACGAAGAACTGGACAATCATTTCAACGACTCTTCACGGAATGGGCCGGGAATCAACCACCGCGTCGCCCTGACCGACTGCACCCGACCGTCGATTCCTTGCTTGAATTCCTTTCAATTTTTCCTTACATTTGGACATGAAAGCCACCCTTACCAGTAAAGGACAAATCACGATCCCTGTGCAAATTCGGAACCGACTGCATCTTAAAGCCGGTGATGTTCTCGAGTTCGATGAAGTCTCACCATTTCTCAAAGCCAGCAAAACGATTTCCCCCGAAGCTTGGACTCAATTCGGGAAGAAGTGGCAAGATCCGTGGCCCGAACTGGATACCATGGCACTTCTCGATGACCTCCGTGGGCCGGTCGAAAACCCACCAGTCGCGGATCAGCCATGATCACTGCGGTCGACTCCTCCGTCGTGATTCAACTGCTCCGTCGCCAGTCCGGTTGGGAAATTTGGCGTGACACACTCACACTCGCTGCCACCCAAGGTCCGTTGGTCATCTGTCCGGTTGTTTTCGCCGAGTGCTCCGCTGGATATCCTGCGCCGGATGCGGCCATTCAGGAGTTTGAAATGATCCAACTCCGCTTCGACGAAATCTCTCCCGATTCCGCCTACCTCGCCGGACAAATGTTCAACCGCTATCGCCATGCCGGCGGCCCCCGCGAGCACCTTGTTCCTGACTTCCTCATCGCCGCCCACGCCCAATCCCAAGCGGACCGCCTCGCCGCCATCGACCGCGGCTACCTCCGCCGGTGGTTCCCTGACTTGAAAATTCTGACTCCCGGTGGCGTGCCATAAGGCATTAAGGCAGGTGAGTCACTCCCGTCAAAAACCGGTCGCACTCACGCGCAGCGCCGCGGCCTTCGTTGATGGCCCAGACGACGAGAGATTGCTAGTAGGGGTAACACTATCCGTTAAATGATTGCGGGTTTTTTGTAATCTATCAGAGTCGATGGATTAGCCCTTGTGCCATGAGTATTGTATTCATTCACACCGCCGATTGGCAGCTTGGAAAGCCCTTTGCCTCGATAAAAGAGGATTCCAAAAGATACCGCATCCAACAGGAGCGGATTCATGTGATACAAAGGTTAAAGGACGCTGTGGAAAAATCGGGAGCTTCGTTCGTCGTGGTGGCGGGTGATGTTTTCGATTCGTCCCATGCCACGAAATCCACTATTTCCGCAGCGTGTGCGGCTATCGGTTCATTGAAAATTCCGGTGCTTGTCATACCCGGAAACCATGATCACGCCGGCCCCGGCAGTATCTGGGAATCGGATTTTTTCAAACGAGAGCAGCAACAGCTCGCCCCAAATCTTCAGGTGCTACTCACGCCTGAGCCAGTGATTTTGGAAAATGCGGTGATTTTCCCCGCACCCTTGCTGCGTCGTCATGAACCGGGAGATCCCACGGCGTGGATACGTGGTGCTGTGGAAGAGAAGGCGTTTCCCCAAGACTTGCCGCGGATTGTCCTGGCGCACGGTACGATCCAAGGCTTCGGGTCTTCGCAGGAAGACGAGGATGGCACGTCCAACGTCGTGAACTGGATTGATCTCTCGCGTCTTCCGGAACCGGAAGTCGATTACATCGCGCTTGGAGATTGGCATGGCACCAAACAAGTGGCCGCGAAGGCATGGTATAGCGGAACGCCGGAAATCGATCGCTTCCCGAAAGGCGAGGGGAACGACCCGGGAAATCTGCTCAAGGTCACGGTGGTTCGTGGCGGGATTCCTGAGGTGGAGAAAATTTCCAGCAGCCTGTTTCTCTGGAAAGAACTCGCCTTCCGTTTCTCTGACGATGCCAGCCTCAAACTATTCTCCACGCAACTGGACGAAATCATCGGCCAGCGGGGTGACGAGCGGCTATTGTTGCTTTCGCTCGAAGGCTCGCTGGGTATCGAAGCGTCCGGCCGCTTGGAACGAATCCTGGAATCATGGGAATCGCGCTTGCTCCGCCTCAAGTGCGATCATCGGGTTGCCATTGCACCATCGGAAGAGGAAATCACCGCTCTCACCCAGCGTGCTGAGGATCCCCTGATCGCCGCTGTTGCCAGCCAACTCGTTTCACAAATCGAAGGGGAAGGGGAGGAGGCCGCCATCGCACGGCTTGCCCTTCGCGAACTTCACGCCGCCTGTTCTGTCTAACACCTTTTCCGATGCGTCTCGTTTCCCTGACCCTCCGCAACTATCGCGTCCACAAGGAGCTCACCGTTGCTTTCGATCCGTCGCGCAATCTCATTGGAGGGCTCAACGAATCCGGAAAAAGCACTCTTGCCGAAGCTGCCCACCGCGTCCTCTTCCTGCGCGCCAAGACCGGCGGAAAAACACAGAAGGAAATGGTCTCCACCCGTTATCTTGGGGATCCTGAGGTTTCTCTAACATTCGAAGCGGCTGGCACCACATGGGAACTCGAAAAACGTTTTGCCGGAACCAAAGGCAGCACCCGCCTCACTCGTGTCGGCTCCGCCCCGCTCAAGGATGACGAAGCGGAAACCCAGCTATCCGCCCTTCTCAAATCCGAAACCGCAAGCGGCGGCAGTGCGGCGAAACTCCTACCCACTCTCTGGGCCCACCTCTGGGTCTGGCAGGGTAGTTCCGGCGAAGATCCGTCCGGACATGCCAGCGAACACAAGGACACTCTCGTGCAGCGTCTTCAACACGATGGCCTCGCTGCTGTCATGCAGTCAGCCACCGACCAACGCGTCCGCGAACGGATCGCCAGCGATTACGAGGAGCTCTTCACCACCACCGGAAAACCCAAGGCAGGATCGAAACCCGAAATCGCCCGCATCCAACTCGTCGAAACTGAGACGGCCCTCGAACGCGCCCGGGAGACCTCGGCCCGCCTTGAACAATCGGCTACGGAATACCAGCGCGCCGAAAAGGAAATCGCTGAATCCGATGCGGTCCTTCCAAGCCTGCGCGAACAACGCACCGCCACCGAAGCGAAACTCACCGAAGTCGAAAAACTCCGCCGTCAGGAGGAAGCCCAGCGCCATGCGTGGGAAACCGCCGCGACTCTCGCTATACAGCTTGCCGAAAACGACACCACCATCCGCAAGCTCCAACAGCAGGCTATCGATTCCCGCGATGCTTTGACGCCTGCCGAGCGGATGGAAGCCAGTCTTGTCACCGCCGAAAAAGAAGCGCGTGAACTCAGCCAAGCTGCCGAAACCACCCAGCGCCAAAACGCCGATGCCGTCCGGCTCACCCGTCTCCAGCACGATCTCGCCACCGCATCCATCGCTGCCTTTGAAAAATCGGCCGAGCATGAACGTCTCACCACTCGCACCAAAGAAGCGAATCAACTCCTCACCGAAATCTCCACCAATCGCGACTCTCTCTCCCAACTCCCGGCCCTAAGTTCCAAAGATCTCGAATCCCTACGCCAGCTCGACCGCACCGCCAACCAAGCTGCTGCCAGCCTGAAGGCCATGGCTACCGGCATCGAACTCCTCGCTGCTGATCTAACCGTTACTCTCGATGGACAACCCCTCGCTCCCGGTGAATCCTGCACGCTCACGGATGCAGGGGAAATCAATGTCGGGCCCGGCACCCGTCTCCGCATCCGCCCCGGCGGAGGCACTTCCCTCGCCGAAGCCCGCCTTGAGCAGGACGACTCCCAACGCGCACTCACCAACGCCCTGGACCGTCTAACTCTCAGCGATCTCGATCACGCCGCTGCCGTCTTGCAGCAACGCCAAACCCTCACCCAACAGATCGACCAACTCGAAATCCGGTGGAAAGCCCTCGGGGGAGCATCGCTCGCTGCCGAACTTGCTGTCGCAACCGCTGCCCACGAAGCCGCGAAATCCGAAGTTCAACGTCGTCTGGCTGCGTTGGATTCCTCTTACTCTTCTCCGGAAAATCTCGAAGCTGCCCGTCAACTTCGAGCCAATCTCCAACAAGCACTCGACCAAGCTGGGGAAACCGAAGCCACCGCCCGCCACCATGCGGGCCAACTCCGTGAGCGCCTCGAAACCGCCATCACCGCCCTTCAAACTCATCGGGAGCAGACCAACCAAGCCCGCCAAACCCTCCGCGATCTCGAAACCAAACTCCAGGTTCTTCAGGAAACGCACGGCAACACATATGCCCGGGAAAAATCCCTGCTCCAGGCCCGCGATGCCGAGCAACAAACCTCGGCACTCCTTGCTGTCACCAGCGCATCTCTCGCAGCTCTTGTCCCCGATCTCCTTGCCGCTGATCTCGACCGCTTCACCCGCGCCATCACCCAGCAGGAAACCCGCCGGCGCGAGGCGGAAAATCTCCGCCTCATCGCCCGTGATCGCCTCACCCTCGACGGCAGCACCGATCCCGACGCCGAGCTAAGCCACGCTCAGGCCCGCCACGCCGCAGCTCTCGAAACCCATGCCTCCCAGCAACGGCACGCCAAAGCCATCGAACTTCTCCATCAACTCTTCTCGTCCTCCCGCGAAGCCATCGATCGCTCAATCATCCAGCCCCTAGCCGACCGCATTTCCGGCTACCTACAATGCCTCTTCGGCCCGGCCGCCCAAGTCCGCGTCAATCTCTCCGACACCGGTATCGAAGGCCTGGAACTCCTTCGTCCCGACGGCTCCACCTTCAACTTCCAAACCCTCAGCGGCGGCGCCAAAGAGCAAGTCGCCGCCGCTGTCCGCCTCGCCATGGCCGAAATCCTCGCCGCCGACCACGACGGCTCCCTGCCCATCCTCTTCGACGACGCATTTGCCTACACGGACCCCGAGCGTGTCCAATCTCTTCAACGCATGCTCAACCTCGCCGCCCTCCGCGGCCTCCAGGTCATAGTCCTTGCCTGCACGCCCAAAGACTACAGCACGCTCGGTGCTTCGGAAGTTCGCCTGTAGAACTCTATTTTCAGATGATTAAACGAATTAACACCCTAAAGCGAGTAGGCCGTTTCATTGAGTTACGAAGCACTCCCGGCGCGGACCATGACTTCGCCGTTCTGAATGTCGTGTTCGCCAGCAATGCGGCAGGCAAAAGCACGCTCTGTGATGTTCTTCGGTCAATGACCTTGGATGAACCCGCTTACGTGGTTGGCCGAAAGCGCCTTGATGCTGTGAATGACCCGGAGATTGTGATTGCCTTGGAGGGCGCAAATCCACCGCATGTTGTCCGCTTTCAGAACGGTGCTTGGATAAACGCTGCGGCGACCTCAAAGATTCATATCTACGATGACCGCTTTGTCGCGGAGAACGTTCTCGTCGCGCATCACATCAACGTCGATCAGCGTCGGAATCTTTACGGCTTGGTAATAGGTGCGCAGGGAATTGCTTTGAAACAAGCAGTGGACGAAGCAGAAAGCGATCTCGCGACAGCCGGAAATGTCGCACGAAATAATGAAGCAGCACTCAAAGCCCTAATTCCGGAGGGTCTAAATATTGATACCTTTCGGAATGTCCCGGAAATCGCCGACATCGATCAACAAATTTCCTCTGCCAAAGATGCTCTTGCATCGGCCGCACAGACGAAGTCCAAAGCCGATACCATCAGACAACGGTCCCCAATTTCCCCGGTTCCGATCGAGTCAATTCCAGCAAATCTGAGGGAAGTTCTTTCTTCATGTCTTGATCAAGCGGCAATGGTCGCTGAACAACGGATCAGAGAGCACCTTGAGACTCACACGACAGGCCTGAGCCTTGACTGGCTCGGCCAAGGCCATCGAGCGAAAACTGGCGACGGTTGTCCCCACTGCGGCCAAAGCATGATGGGGCTAGAAATTCTCCAAGCTTACAACGCCTTTTTTTCGGGAGAGCTCCAAGCTCAAGAACATTCACGAATCGTGTTGATGGCGACAACCAAACGGGCCTTCGGCCAAGAAGCGAGAAACCGGATTCGCGAAGTTTTAACTTCACACGAAACCGAGCAAGTTTGGTGGGCAGACGCAGCTGGTTTTGCCTTCGTTCTTCCCACTGCTCCGGATCTGGCGGCTATCTTGGAAACGCACAATGCGGCGCTTGAAGCCATCATCGGGTCGTTGGATCGGAAGCAGGCAGATCCTGCCAATGCGATAACGCTGAGTGCATCTGAGCAGCAAGCAATAGATGCATGGGAAAGTGCAGAAGCCTTTTTGGGCGCATACGATGCGGCACTCCCAGCCATCAACGAAGCGCTGGAACTAAAGAAAGCGGAAGCTGGGAATATCGATCTGGTACCCCTTCAGCGGGCACTAGCTTCGCGGGAAGCGAGTAAAAAGCGCCATCAGCAAGATGTTATCGATGCCTTTGCAGCTTTCGACTCCGCATTGAGTACTAAGACTGGTGCTCAACGTGCGAAGCAGATTGCCAACGATGCTTTGAGATTACAGTCCAACGACCTTATTGCCCAATACGGAGCGCGTATCAACGCACTACTTGAACTCTTTACGGCTCAGTTCCGAATTGTTTGTGGGGGTGCGAACGAAAACTACGTGTCCTTTGTTGGTGGATCGCCTTCCGGTCAGCTAGCAATTGAAATACTCGGACAAAAAATTGCTTCATCTCCTGCCGATGCTTCTAATCCGGCGTTGCCATCTTTGGCAAACACCCTCAGCGGTGGAGATCGTAGCGCGCTCGCACTTGCTTTTTTTCTAGCAAAGGTCGAGCAGGAGCCCGGCTTAGCTGACGATATTGTCGTTTTTGATGACCCCTTTCACAGTCAAGACCGATCCCGACAAAGCAGGACAATCGAGCGCATTCATGCGCTCACTCGACAAGCGAAACAATGCTTTGTCTTTTCCCATGATCTCGATTTTGCCCGTGCCGTTACTCCTCTCCACGGAATCCACACAAGGACCTTCCGGCTGGACCCTTTGGCCGATCAAACAACCTTTGAGTGCAAGGAACTTGAGATGCTTCCCAGCAGAGCTTACGAGACAAAGTATGCATTGCTAACCGATTTCGTCGCCTCTCCTGGTAACTACGGAAATCAGTTGAACGCGGTTGCCGGAACGCTCCGGACGATCTTGGAGGAATACCTTCAGCTGAAATTTCCTCGTCGTTGGGAGGCCGGTGTGGATTGGTTCGGCACCATGATTGGCAAAATTCGAGCGGCTGCAGGCGATGACCCGCTTCTTAGTTGCCAAGGACTTGTTGAAGGCCTGTCTCAGGTCAACGAATATAGTCAGAGATTCCATCATAGAACTACCGGCGCCACCGCTGATGTTCCAGATGCGCGCGAGCTTGTGACTTACGCAAAACAAGCTCTTTCGCTTATTCATCAATGAGCCTTCAAAACTCCGTATGGTCAAAAACAGTATTCAGCAGATAGCAACGCGAAGGTTCCAATTTTTGACTTCGACTGAAAAACCAAAGTTCTCCACAGTCTCATGAGCCTAGAGATCAAATCCACCATCACCGCCAAAATTGGCTTCGCTTCGCATCAGAATTCCGTGCCGGTGGTGCGGGAGTTGGAGGTGGTGAATGATGGAGAAACGGCATTGGAGAATCTGGTGCTGGAGCTTTCTTCCGATCCGCCTTTTTTGGAGACAAAGAGCTGGCGGATCGATGCGTTGCGGGAGGGCTCGACACTTCATATCACGGATCGCGATGTAAAACTGCATGCGGGATTTCTAGCGGATCTGACGGAGAGCGTTTCGGGTGAGGTGAGGTTGCGGTTGATGATTGGTGAGGAGGTTTTGGCTAGCAGTTCGCAGCCAGTGGAGATTCTGGCGCGAAATCAATGGGGCGGTTGTGGTTCGATGCCAGAGCTGTTGCCCGCGTTCTGCATGCCGAACGATCCGGCGATCGATCGGATTTTGAAGGCGGCTTCCGATGTGCTGCGGCGAGCCGGAAAGCCTTCGGGGATAGATGGTTATGAAAGTAAATCGCGGACGCGGACTTGGGAATTTGCATCGGCGGTTTGGTCGGCGGTAGCGGGGATGGAGCTGAGCTATGCGTTGCCGCCCGCGAGTTTTGAAGAAGTGGGGCAGAAGGTCCGGACACCGGCGGCGATTCTTGAGGGACGGGTGGCGACTTGTTTGGATAGCGCGCTGTTGTTCGCATCGGCCTTGGAGCAGGCGAGTTTAAATCCATTGATCGTGTTGACTAAAGGACATGCCTTTGTCGGTGTGTGGCTCCAGCCTCAGGAATTTTCCCAACTTCTTACAGATGACGCTGGAGCGGTTCGCAAGCGGATCGAACTGCAGGAGTTGTTGGTTTTTGAAACAACGCTGATCACGCAATCTCCGGTTCCGGGTTTCAGCAAAGCTGTTGAGCAGGGAAAGCGGCAACTCACCGACGAGGATTTCAACATGGCGGTGGATGTCCGCCGGGCCCGGATGCAACGGATCAGGCCGCTGGCTCTTTCCGGCGGATCGATTTCCACTCAAACGACCACGGAAAACGTGGCGGTTCAGCCAGTGAGCGAAGCTTTGGAAGAGGCACCGAATTTGCCTGCCTTCGATGTGGAGATCGCACCCGAAGCGATGACGCCTGCGGACAAGGTGGCGTTGTGGCAGCGGAAACTTCTCGACCTAACGACGCGGAACCGGCTGCTGCACATGCCTGAGAAGAGCAAAGGGGTGCCTTTGGTTTGTTCCGACCCCGGCATTCTGGAAGATCGCCTGGCCGACGGGAAAAAGATCAAAGTGGTAGCAGTGCCCGACATGGAATCCGGCGGGCGCGATGCGGCGCTTTATGCCCAGCAGAACCGGGAAAATCTGTTAGAGCAGTATGCGAAGGATGCGTTGGATCGGAACGAAGTTCTTTCCCCGTTGACCAAGGTAAAACTGGAAGCGGAGTTGATCGACCTCTATCGAAAGTCCCGCAGCGATTTGGATGAAGGTGGTGCAAACACGTTGTTCCTCGCGCTGGGTTTTCTGAAATGGAAGAAATCGGCGGACGATCCACGCACGTATCGCGCACCGTTGATTTTGTTGCCGGTGAAGCTCGAACGGAAAAGCGCCCTTTCCGGTGTGACGATGGTGATGCACGAGGATGAACCGCGTTTCAACCTGACGTTGTTGGAACTCTTGCGGCAGGACTTTGAACTGACGATCCCCGGGTTGGATGGAGCGCTGCCGATGGATGAGAGCGGTGTGGACGTAGCGAAGGTTTGGAACACGGTTCGCCATGCGGTGCGGGACATTCCGGGATTCGAGGTGACCAGTGAATTGATGCTCGGGACATTTTCGTTCGCGAAATACCTCATGTGGAAGGATCTCGCGGATCGGAAGGACCAACTGCTGAAGAGCCCGGTGGTGCGGCATTTGATCGAGAGATCCGGCGAAGGGTTTGGCTCGGAGGCGGAGTTTCCAAAAGCGGAAGATCTGGATCGGAAAATCGATCCTTCGCGATTGTTCGCGCCCTTGCCGGCGGATTCATCGCAACTGGCGGCGGTGGTTGCTTCCGCGGAGGGGTTCGATTTCGTGTTGGATGGCCCGCCTGGGACCGGGAAGTCACAGACGATCGCAAACATGATTGCGCACAATTTGGCGCTAGGCAGGCGGGTGCTTTTCGTAGCGGAGAAAATGGCCGCGCTTGGGGTGGTGTATCGCCGGTTGGAGGAGAAAGGTCTGGGCGAGTTCTGTCTGGAGGTTCATTCAAACAAAACTTCGAAGATCGAGGTGTTGAAGCAGCTCGAACGGGCTTGGGACACACGCGACACACTTTCCGCCGAGGAATGGGAGCGGGAAGCGGCGGAAGTCCATCGCCTGCGGGATCGCCTGAATGGCGTGGTGGAATTGCTTCATCAGCGGCGACCGAACGGGATGACACTTCATCAAGCCATCGGCCGTGTCGTGCGCGATGCGAACGAGTCCACACCGCGGATTTCCTGGGTGGAAGGCACCCAGCACACGCCGGATGACCTAGCTCGCATGCGGGATGTGGCTCGACGGGTCGATTTGAATCTCGGAGCGATTTCGGATGCGCCGGGTGGTTTTACGATCATCGAACGGACGGAGTGGTCAAACGGCTGGCAGGAGGCAGTGGTTTCATGTGCGGCTGAGGTGCCTGCGAAGATCGATGCGCTGATCACCGCGCGCACCGGGCTGTTAGGTGTTGTGCATTTGCCGCTAGCCGCGGAAACGGGCGATGAAATGGAACGTCTCGCAGGTTTCGTCCGGATGTTGATGACGACGCATGGCACGGATGTTGGTTTTTCCTTCACTCCGGATGCAAATGAGAGGATCGCGTGGGCCAAGCGGGCAGTGGAGTTGATCACCGAATATCGCGCCACCGAGAAGAAACTCTCCGCGCCCTATCGGACGGATTCGATTCCTAATATTCAAGTTTCCTCGCTTGAGGCAGCTTGGACAGAAGCCGGGAAGAAATTCTGGTTCCTCGCCACGATGGCGAAAAAGAAAGTTACGGCGTCTCTTGCCGGACAAGGTGGTGTTTCCGGCATTCCGGATCTTGAGCGCGATACGCCGCTGTTGCGTCATATGCAGGAGCTGTTAACGGAGTTAGGCGGCCTTCAGGCGATCCTTGTCGGAATTCCCGGTTGGTCGTCGCTC
Organism: Akkermansiaceae bacterium; assembly: GCA_031371445.1. GTDB lineage: Bacteria > Verrucomicrobiota > Verrucomicrobiia > Verrucomicrobiales > Akkermansiaceae > Luteolibacter. The sequence continues at coordinate 10,721 of JANMJQ010000127.1, read as the reverse complement.
GCGAGCGATCTTCCGAAAATGACCGCCGCGGTGGGATTGGCCGAGACCCTGAGGTCTGGCATTCCCGCGCTCGCGGCATCGCCGGAGCATCTCATCGAATTGCGGGCGGCAGCTCGCAAACTGGTGGTAGATGCGAACGAACTTTTGGGTGCGGATGGAATGATCGGTTTGGCCGTATCGCGGTTGGAAGACGCTCGATCGGTATTTCGGGAAGCGGATCAACGCTTCCGTGATCTCTGTGGGGTTCCGACGGGAACGACACTTGGCTTTGTGTCACTGCGGGATGCGGCGCTGGCGATTCAGGAAAAGCAGGTGCGCTTGCAAGCGTGGTGTGCCTGGCGGCGGGTGCGGGATGAAGCCATTTTCCTGGGCCTGATGCCGTTGGTGCAGGGAATCGAGAGAGGAGCGAATCATCAAGGGCAGGCGGCGGGCACTTTTGAAACGGCCTATGCACGGTGGTTCGCCGCGGGAGTGATCGACGCGGAACCCAGACTGCGGAATTTCGTTTCTGCAGAGCACATGAGCGATATCGAGAACTACCGGACGATGGATGACCGTTTGTCGAAACTCTCCGTCCGGTACATCCGAGCGAAGCTGTGCGGGCTGATTCCATCGAAGAACGATGTGAGCAAGCGTGATGGTTTCGGCATTCTGAAACACGAACTTCAGAAGCAGCGCCGTCACAAACCCCTGCGCCAACTTGCCGTGGAGATGGGTGATGCGATGACCCGGTTGGCCCCATGCATGCTGATGAGTCCGCTTTCCATCGCGCAGTATCTGCCCGCGGATCTGGCTCTGTTTGATCTGGTGATTTTCGACGAGGCTTCGCAGATCGCGCCATGGGACGCCATCGGTTCCATTGCCCGAGGCAAGCAGGTCGTTATTGCCGGTGACCCGCGCCAAATGCCGCCGACGAGTTTCTTCAACCGCGCCGCGAGCGCAACCGATGATGATGTTGAAGAAGACATGGAAAGCATTCTCGATGAATGCCTTGGTGCCGGGGTGCCAAAGCACTCGTTGAGCTGGCACTATCGCAGCCGCCACGAGAGCTTGATCGCCTTTTCCAACCATCGCTACTACGACAGCAACCTCATCACTTTCCCAGCCGCGGTGACGCGCTTGAGTGCGGTGAGTTGGAAGCGCGTTAATGGTGTTTACGCAAAAGGAAAAGGTCGCACGAACCAAGCTGAGGCCGAGGCGATGGTGGCGGAAGCGATACAAAGACTGACCGATCCTTCATTTGTTGCAGCGGGTAAAACGTTGGCGATTGTTACGCTGAACTCGGATCAGCAGAAGTTGGTGGAAGATTTGCTGGATCAGGCAAGGCAGCGGCGTCCGGAGATCGAACGCTTTTTCAGCGAGGATATGACCGAGCCTGTAGTCGTGAAAAATCTGGAAACGGTCCAAGGCGACGAGCGCGATCTCATCATGCTAGGGGTCGGATTCGGACCGACGGAGCCAGGATCGACCAGCATGTCCATGAGCTTCGGCCCGCTCAACCGCGATGGCGGTTGGCGGCGTTTGAATGTGGCCATCACCCGCGCAAGGCAGGAGATGATGGTTTTCACCTCCTTTGATCCTTCGATGATCGATCTCAACCGCACCAATGCGCGGGCGGTTCGTGATTTGAAGCACTTCCTGGAATTCGCGGATCGCGGTCCACAAGCTTTGGCCGAAGCGGTGAAAGGTTCCATGGGCGGATATGATTCCCCGTTTGAAGAAGCGGTGGCACGTGGCTTGATGGACCTTGGTTGGCAGGTTGTTCCTCAGATCGGCGTTTCACGGTTTCGGATCGATCTTGGGATCGTTCACCCGGATCGTCCCGGCGACTATCTGGTGGGTGTCGAATGCGATGGTGCTACCTATCACAGTGCTGCGACCGCGAGAGATCGGGACAAAGTGAGGGCGGCGGTTTTGCAAGGCCTTGGTTGGAAACTTCTGCGGCTATGGTCCACGGAATGGTGGGTCGATAAACACGGAGCTCTTCAACGGATGCATGCTGCCATCGGGTCGTTGTTGGACGAGTCACGAGCTAGGGCGGCGGACGAGAAAGCAATGGCGCATGTGGAACCCGGGGAGTTGTTGCCTGTAACAACTGTGGAACCCATCGATGAGCATGAGGAGGCTCCATCCGTAGAAACCCTATCGGTTCCCATGACGTCCCATCCTGCCACGGCAACAAAGGGAATTTACGAGACAACAGATTTTTCGAATTTCCATGCGATCATCTATCCAACTCGTTTTTACGAGGAAGGATATGATTCAACGCTGGCTGATCTCATTTCCCATGTGCTTATCAACGAAGCACCGATATTGGATGGATTGCTTGTCCAACGAATTGCCCGTGCCCACGGGTTTCAGAAGGCAGGACGATTGATCCGTGAACGGGTTTTGGAACTGGTGGAGCGCAATCATCACTTGAGAGCGGATCCCGTAGGAGGAGAGTTTGTTTGGATGGACCGCGAATCCCCCGCACTATGGGCGCGATACCGCGTTCCGTCTTCCGAGGATCATTCCAGGAAGATCGAGGAGATCGCGTTTGAGGAGCTTCGGGCCGCTTCGATAGCCGGTTCTTCGGCGGGCGTGCCTGTGGAGATTGCCCGGCTATTCGGAATTCGGCGTTTGGCAGCACCGAGTCGGGAGCGCCTGGAGGCGGTTTTGAATTTCGGAAAATCTAGAATTCCCGATGATAACGGCAGCCAGCTTGTGGCCGATTCTTCGCAGCAGGAGGCTTTGGAATAATTACGGCAAATGCGTCACGCCCATCAGGAAGCGGTCGCACTCGCGTGCGGCTCCGCGGCCTTCGTTGATGGCCCAGACGACCAGCGACTGTCCACGGCGCACGTCACCGGCGGCAAAGATCCCGGGAATGTTGGTCGTGAATTTGCCATGCTCCGCTTTGATGTTGGTGCGGGCATCGGTTTCGAGGCCGAACTGTTCGATGACCGGTGACTCGGGACCCGTGAAGCCCATCGCCAGCAACGCGAGTTGGCAGGGGATGGTGCGCAAGGTACCGGGAATGTCCTTTGGAATAAAGCGGCCTTGATCATCCTTGGTCCACTCGATCTCGACGATCTCCAAACCGCTGAGATTGCCCGCGGCGTCCTTGATGAAGCGCTTGGTCTGGACAAGGTAGTGGCGCGGATCGCGGCCTTGCAGTGCGGCGGCTTCCTCTTGTCCGTAGTCCATCTTATATACCTTGGGCCACTCGGGCCATGGGTTGTTGGCTGCGCGCTGCATCGGCGGCTGTGGCAGGATTTCCAACTGCACCACGCTCTTGCAACCATGGCGAAGGCTCGTTCCCACGCAGTCGGTGCCAGTGTCGCCGCCACCGATCACTACGACGTCCTTGCCGGTCGCGTTGAGCTCGGGATTGCTGCCATCAAAGCGATGGTCAAGCTGATGGCGGGTGTTGGTTGTTAGAAATTCCATCGCCATGTAAACGCCGCTCGCGTCCCGGCCTTCAATTGCCAGGTCGCGGCCCTGGGTGGCGCCGCAGCAGAGGATGATCGCATCGAAGTCTTCGCGCATCTTGGCGGCGGTCCATTTGGAATCGCTGCCGATGGCGACGCCGGTTTTAAACTTGATGCCTTCCTCGCGCATCAGATTCACGCGGCGTTGAACGACCAGCTCCTTATCGAGCTTCATGTTGGGAATGCCATACATCAGCAAGCCGCCAATGCGGTCTTCGCGCTCGAAGACCGTGACCGTGTGGCCTGCTTGGTTGAGTTGGTCCGCGCAGGCAAGGCCGGCCGGTCCGGAGCCGATGACCGCGACTTTCTTGCCGGTGCGGATTGGCGGAATCTTGGGCGTGACCCAGCCTTCTTCCCAGCCGCGGTCGATGATCGCGCACTCGTTGTTCTTGATGGTGACCGGGGGTTCAATGACGCCAAGCACGCAGGAGCCTTCGCAAGGAGCGGGGCAAACACGGCCGGTGAACTCGGGGAAATTGTTGGTCTTGTGGAGGCGTTCAAGCGCTTCCTTCCAACGGCCGCGGTAGATCAGGTCATTCCATTCGGGGATCAGGTTGTTGACGGGGCAGCCGCTCGCCATGCCGGAAACCATGTGGCCGGTATGGCAAAAAGGTGTGCCGCAATCCATGCAGCGCGAACCTTGGGCACGTTGCTTCTTCTCGTCGGGATGCACCTTGAACTCGCGCCAGTTCTTGATGCGTTCGAGCGGAGCGATTTCGGCGTCGGTGACACGCTCGACTTCCATGAATCCGGTTGGCTTGCCCATGTCGATTAGAGATCTGAAATTTGAGATTTGAAATAAGGGGGATCAGTTGCCGCCCACGCGCGCCAGGTCCTTTAGATTGGCCTCGAAGGCGGCCATCGATGCCTCGTCGCCGGTCAAACCTTGTTGTTCGACCTTTTTGAATGCCTCCAGCATCCGCTCGTAGTCGCGAGGCAGGACCTTGAAAAACTTCGGCAGCGACGCATCCCAATCCGCGAGCAATGCCTTGCCGCGCGGTGAATCGGTATAGGCCACGTGTTTGGTGATCGCGTTCTTCACCGTTGCGATATCCGTATCGCTGCATTCGATGAGGCGGTAAAGGTTCACCATCTCGTTGTTGAGGCGCTTTTCGAACAAGCCGTCGATGTCATAAACATAGGCGACGCCGCCTGACATGCCCGCTGCGAAGTTGCGGCCGGTTTCGCCAAGCACGATGACCTGGCCACCGGTCATGTATTCGCAGCCATGGTCGCCCACGCCTTCGACGATGGCATGTGCGCCGGAGTTGCGGACGCAGAAACGTTCACCCGCGATGCCATTGAAATAAGCTTCACCGGAAATCGCACCATAGAGGGCGACATTGCCGATGAGGATGTTTTTCTCCGGAACGAACTTCGATCCGCGCGGCGGATAGATGATCACCTTCGAGCCCGACAGGCCCTTGCCGACGTAGTCGTTGGCATCGCCCTCAAGGCGGAATGTCATGCCGGGCGGCGTGAAGGCCGCGAATGATTGGCCGGCGCTGCCATTGAACTTGAGGTCGATGGTGTCTTCCGGCAGTCCCTTGCTGCCATATTTGCGCGAGATTTCGCTGCCGGTGATCGTGCCGACCACGCGGTTCACGTTGATGATCGGCAACTCGGCCTTGACCTTGGTTCCGTTGTCGATGGCGGGCTGGCAGATCTTGAGCAGATGCGTGTTGTCGAGCGCGTGTTGCAACCCGTGATCCTGTTGCTTCTGGCAATACGCTCCAACTTCCGGTCCGACGTCCGGCTTGTGGAAGATGCCCGTGAGGTCCACGCCGTTCGCCTTCCAGTGGTCGGTCGCCTGGTTGGTGTCGAGGCATTCGACGTGGCCCACCATCTCGTTGACCGTACGAAAACCAAGTTCGGCCATGATCTCGCGGAATTCCATGGCGATGAACGTCATGAAATTCACCACATGCTCCGGCTTGCCTTCGAAATTTTTGCGAAGCACCGGGTCCTGCGTCGCGATGCCGACCGGGCAGGTGTTCTTTTGGCAAACACGCATCATGAGGCAGCCCACGGTCACGAGGGGAGCGGTTGCGAAACCGAATTCCTCCGCACCGAGCAACGCGGCGATTGCCACGTCACGGCCGGTCTTCAACTGTCCGTCGGTCTCAAGCACCACGCGGCTGCGCAGGTCGTTGAGAAGAAGAATCTGGTTCGTTTCCGCCAAGCCGAGTTCCCAAGGCGCGCCAGCATGGAAGATTGAGGACGATGGCGATGCACCAGTTCCACCGTCGTGACCGGCGATGAGGATGACATCGGCATGCGCTTTTGCCACACCTGCTGCAATCGTTCCCACTCCGACTTCCGCGACGAGCTTCACGTTGATGCGTGCGCGGGGGTTCGAGTTCTTCAAGTCGTGGATTAACTCCGCGAGGTCTTCGATCGAGTAAATGTCATGGTGCGGTGGCGGGGAAACGAGGCCCACACCTGGCGTCGAGTGACGCACCTTCGCGATCCACGGATAGACCTTGGATCCCGGCAACTCGCCACCTTCGCCGGGCTTCGCGCCTTGCGAAATCTTGATCTGGATTTCATCCGCGTTGACGAGGTATTCGCCGGTGACGCCGAAACGTCCCGATGCGACCTGCTTGATCGCCGAGCGCTTGCTGTCGCCGTTGGGAAGGGGAATGTAGCGCTCTGGATCTTCACCACCTTCACCGGTGTTCGACTTGCCGCCGATGCGGTTCATCGCGATCGCGAGCGTTTCGTGCGCTTCCTTGGAGATTGAACCGTAAGACATTGCTCCGGTTTTGAAACGCTTGGTGATGGCTTCGATCGATTCAACTTCCTCGATCGGCACCGACTTACGGTTGCCGCGGAATTTCATCAGGCCACGGAGCGTCGAGATGTTCTCGCACTGGTCGTTCACCTTCTTCGCGTATTGCTTGAAGATTTCGTAGCTGCCCGTGCGTGTGGCCTTCTGCAGCAGGTGGATGGTTTCCGGATTGAAGAGGTGGAACTCACCATCGCTGCGCCATTGATACATGCCACCCGCATCGAGCGCGGTTTCCTCGGTCTCGATATGGCGGTCGGGAAATGCCTGGCGATGACGGATGAGCGCTTCTTCAGCGATCGTGTTGAGATTGGAACCTTCGCAACGGCTTGAGGTGCCGCAGAAGAACTTGTCCACCAACTCGGTGCTGAGACCGATGGTTTCAAAGATCTGCGCGCCGCGGTATGAAGCCACGGTGGAGATACCCATCTTGGCCATCGTCTTGACGACACCTTTGATCGAGCCTTTAAGGAAGTTGTAAACCGCCTTCTCGAAGGGGAGGTCGATCATGTCGTCGGCGATCATCTTGTGCAGCGACTCGAACGCCATGTAGGGGTTGATCGCATCCGCACCGAAGCCGATGAGCGTCGAGAAATGATGCACCTCACGTGCTTCGCCGGTTTCAAGGATGATCGAAACGCGTGTGCGTGTGCCACGGCGAACGAGGTGATGGTGGATGCCGCCCATCAACAACAGGGTCGGAATCGCCGCGTTGTTTGCATCGATGTTGCGGTCCGAGAGAATCAGCAGGTTGTGGCCTTGCGCGATCGCCTCATCAGCTTTCGCACAGACGGCATCGAAGGCTTGCTCGAGTCCTTCACCACCGCGGTCAGCGGGGAAGAGGGCATCGATGGTGGTCGTCTTGAACCCGTCAAGGTCGACTTCGCTCAGGCGCGCGAGCGCTTCGTTGTCGATGATCGGGCTGTCCAGGCGGATCATGCGGCAGCTCTGCGGGCCGGGATTGAGCAGGTTTCCTTCCGAGCCCAGAAAGGTCTCGGTCGCGGTGACCAACTCTTCGCGGATACAGTCGAGCGCCGGGTTCGTGACCTGGGCGAAGATCTGCTTGAAGTAGTTATACAAATGCTTCGGCTTCGACGACAGCACCGCGAGCGGCGTGTCGTTGCCCATTGAGGCAATCGGCTGCACGCCGGTCGATGCAGTTGGTCCCAGCAACATGCGAAGGTCTTCGTAGGTGTAACCGAACGCAAGCTGGCGCTGCACGATGCGGTCCTCCTCGACACCACGCGGATGCTTGGCGGGCGGCAGATCCTTGAGCGTGATGCGGTTTTGCTCGAGCCATTCGCGATACGGCTTGGCGGAATAAACGCGCTGCTTCACCTCCTCGTCGGGAATGATGCGGCCTTCCTTCATGTCCACGAGGAACATTCGGCCCGGGCGCAGACGGCCTTTTTCGATCACGGTGAGCGGATCGATATCCGGCACGACGCCGACTTCCGAAGCCATGATCACAAGATCGTCTTCAGTGACATAATAACGACTCGGGCGCAGGCCATTGCGGTCAAGCACGGCGCCGATCATCTGGCCGTCGGAGAATGTGATCGATGCCGGGCCGTCCCATGGCTCCATCATGCATGCGTGGAATTCGTAAAACGCCTTCTTCGCATCATCCATCATCGTGTGACGCTCCCAAGGCTCGGGAATCATCATCATCATGGCATGCACGAGGTCGTAGCCGCCGTAGTGCATGAACTCGAGGGCGTTGTCGAAGCGCGCGGAGTCCGAGCCATCCTCGTTGATGACGGGGAAAATGTTTTCGATTTCCGTGCCGAAAAGGTCGGACTGGCACAGGGCCTGGCGCGCCTTCATGAAATTGGCGTTGCCCATGACCGTGTTGATCTCGCCGTTGTGGGCGATGATCCGGTTAGGATGCGCGCGCGACCAGCTTGGGAACGTGTTCGTGGAGAAGCGCGTGTGCATCAGTGCGAGCGCCGATTCGAAATCGGGATCGAGGAAGTCCGGGAAATATTCGGACAACTGACAAGGGGTCAGCATGCCTTTGTAGACCATCGTGCGCGCTGAGATGTTCGTCACGTAGTGGAAGTCGGCGCCTGGGAACGAATTGCCCCTGTTGCCATGGACATCCATATACGAGTTCGGGATCTCGTTGTTGCGGATCGCGTGGCCGACACGCTTGCGGATGACGTAAAGCTTGCGCTCGAACGTCATCGGGTCGGTGATGTCCTTGCTCTTGCCGATGAACACCTGCTTGATCGCCGGTTCATAGCGTCCGGAGGTTTTGCCGAGGATTTCGCTTTTGACCGGCACGTTGCGCCAGCCGAGGCACTCCTGGCCTTCTTCCTTGATGACCTGCTCGAAAACGCGCTTCACGACATCCGAGAACGAGGTCTCGGGGTGCATGAACACGAGACCCGCCCCGTATTCGCCCTCGGTGGGCAGTTCGACCCCCTGCCTGGCCATTTCGCGGCGCAGGAATTTGTCGGGCATCTGGATGAAAATCCCGGCCCCGTCCCCCGTCAGCGGATCGGCTCCACTCGCACCGCGGTGGTCCATCTGGGTATTCATCGTCAACGTTTTAAGGACGATATCGTGCGAACGCTTGCCCTTCAAATGGGCGATGAATCCCACGCCGCAGCCATCTTTCTCCTGTCGCGGGTGCCAGAGGCCCTGCGGTTGAGGCCAGCCAAACGGAGACTTCTGTGGTTGCGGACGGTTCATGATTTGCTGAGGCAAAAACGGGGCGGGAATCTGATTCTCGGAGGGGGGGCTGTCAAGAAACATGCCCGGGAGGTCCCGAGGGGTGGTCGCCATGCATAAAGCAATTCCCGGGCCGGATTTTTCCCGTTCGGAGGAACTGGCTGTTGGGGACTTGGGAAAATCGCGGTGTGCCCCGCTCCAGGCTTTGATTTCCGTGATCTCAGTTCTTGGGCAGCTCAAGCGTATGCACCTTGAATCCAGGGTCCGCGGAGTAATCCACGAATGGATGTGAAACAAACTTCCCGGCGAAATTTTTCAAATGCTCGGTCCATTGTTGTTCGGTCGTGATGAGGCCCTGGCCCTCCCACGCGAAGCCGGTGAACCAGCGGATCCAGCCGTTCGCGTCGGTATGGCAATAGCACAGCGCCTGCGTTTCGCCCGCCGGGTCGGTGGAGGATCCCATCGAGCGGACTAGTTTGGGATCGATGGCGATACCCGTGCCCAGGCCCAACCCCTCCAGTTTTTCCCAGAGCAGCATCGTGCCGTCAGGCGAGGAGACCGCTTTCGTCCCCTTCACTTGCGGCAGGATTCCGATAGCGACATCGAGTGGCGCGGGCTTGCCATCAAGGGTGAACTTCGAGTCGCACTGGATCATCCGCTGGCCCATGACGATCGTGATACGTTTTGTTTCACGCAGCACTTTGCCTTCGAAATCGCTCGCATAATCGAGTTCGAAAACGGTCTGCTCAGGCTTGCTGTCGATGATTCGGTGGGCGATGAAAGTTTCCGAATCGTAGAGTTTTCCATTCGCCCACACTGAGATCCCACCGCAGCCCCGGCTGTTGCCGACATGGAAAACATCGTGTCCTTCACCTTGGTCCTCGTGGTAGGGCTTGCCGACATTTCCCGGTGGAAGCTTCATGCGTTCCTGCATGTACCATTTGTCGATAATGGGGTAGGGGACGCGCTTGAACCAGCAATCGATGCCGCTGTTTTCAGGGCCCGATCTCAGCCCGGGCCCGTAGGTACGGAAGGCCACCAGGTCATTTTCCCAAGCAAAGTCATCAGACCGCTCAGGAACAAATCTGGCGTATGTCCGCGGCGTTGCGGGCAGGAAACTTTCGGGCAATTTCACGCCTTTGAAATCCGCGACGTCGCTGCGGCGCTTTGAGGGATCGAGCATGCAGATGATTTCGGATCCCGCCAACAGGAAGGCGCCGCTGCCGTAGACTTCGGACGAGTTGGTGTCCGTCGGAGCGGGCGCGTCGCCGATTTGTTGGACGAAGCCAAGCATTCCATTGGCGTGGACGTTTTTAACAAGCGCGGCGTAGCCTTTCATCATCGCGGGCCGGAAGCTGGCCTCGGGCAACAAGCCGCGGTTGATCCCCCAGGCCATGCCATAAGTGAAAAACGCCGTGCCGGATGATTCGCCGTCCGGATCGTCGGGATTCAACAGACTTGTCCGCCACAAGCCGTCTTGGTTTTGGAGTTTGAGCAAGGCGCCCATCATGTCCCGATAAAGGCCCAGGTATTTTTCCCGCGAGGGATGATTCGCTGGCAAATGATCGAGAATAGCCACCAGGCCGCCGATGACCCAGCCGTTGCCGCGCGCCCAATAGATGTTTTTGCCATCCGCCGTGCGCTTGGTGAAAAAGCGGTTGTCACGGTAGAACAAATGATCGGTTGGATTGTAGAGCACATCCGTCGTCGTCCACCATTCGCGGTCGGCCCATTCGAAATATTTGGGATCGCCCGTTATATCCGAAAGCTGTCCCCAGATGGCC
>JANMJQ010000114.1:0-24219 GCA_031371445.1 Akkermansiaceae bacterium | reverse complement strand
GCCATCGAATCCTTCATCACCCGCTGGGAAAACTCCGGTGCCGCCGAGCGCGCGAACTATCAGATGTTCCTCTCAGAACTCTGCGACATCCTCGAAGTCCCGCGCCCCGATCCCACCTCGCCCGATCCCGCGAAAAACCTCTACGTCTTCGACCGCGCCATCACCCGCGTGAACCCCGACGGCTCCTCCGTCACCAACTACATCGACCTCTACAAGGCTCGCCACTTCGTCAACGAAACCAAACAAGGCGTGTCGGCCCCTGAAACGAATGTAGCGGCGGTCTATGACCGTCGGGCGAATGAAGAAGCGCCTTTGCTCTCTTCCAATGGCATCGACGGTCATAGACCGCCGCTACAAACCAAATCCGGCCACGGCAAGCGCGGCACCGCCGCCTTCGACAAAGCCCTCGAACGCGCCTTTCACCAAGGCCGCGGCTACATCACCTCGCTCCCCGTCGCCGAGGGCCGCCCGCCGTTTCTCATCGTTTGCGACGTGGGCCACAGCATCGATCTCTACGCCGAGTTCTCCGGCACCGGCGGCCACTACGAACGCTTCCCGGACCCGAAAAACCACCGCATCCTCCTCACCGATCTCCGCCAGGAAAAACACCGCGCCACCCTCCGCGCCATCTGGACCGATCCCTACTCGCTCGATCCCTCCAAGCAAGCCGCCGAAGTCACCCGCGACATCGCCGGCCGCCTCGCCAAGCTCGCCACCTCACTCCAGGCCGACGGCCACGACGCCCAGGTCATCGCCGGATTCCTCCAACGCTGCCTCTTCACCATGTTCGCCGAAGACATCGGCCTACTACCCGAGGACGGCTTCAAGAACCTGCTGGAAAAAGTCAAAGCCTCGCCCCACGGCTTCCCCGTGCTCGTCTCCGCCTTGTGGAAGGAAATGGCCACCGGCACCGCTTACAGCGCCCTGCTCTTTAAGGAAATCGCCTGTTTCAATGGCGGGCTGTTTGAAAACACCACCGCCCTCCCGCTCTCCGCCGCCCAGCTCGCCATGCTCACCGATGCCGCCGGCACCGACTGGTCCGCCGTCGAGCCCTCCATCTTCGGCACCCTGCTCACCCGCGCGCTCGATCCCCGGGAGCGCCACAAGTTAGGAGCCGAATACACCCCGCGATCCTACGTCGAGCGCCTCATCCGCCCCACCATCATCGAGCCCCTGCGCGACGAGTGGGACGCCACCAAAATCGCCGCCGCCAATCTCCACCGCGAGGCCGATGCCGCCGAAGACCGCGCTGCGGAAATGGACGAGGAAATCAAATCCCTCGGCACCACCGCCGCCGCCAAGGAAATCGGAGCCGCCGCCGCCAAGCTCCGGGCCGAGGCGAAAAAGAAAGACGCCGAGGCCCTCAAGCTCGTCACCGAATTCCACCGCCACCTCTGCAAGATAAGAGTCCTCGATCCCGCCTGCGGCACCGCCAACTTCCTCTACGTCACCCTCGAACACATGAAACGCCTCGAAGCCGAGGTGCTCGAACTCGTCACCGCCCTCGGTGGCGACGCCACCTTCGAGATGAACGAATACAAAGTCCGCCCCGAGCAATTCCTCGGCCTCGAACTCTCCCACAACGCCGTCGCCATCGCCCAGCTCGTCCTCTGGATCGGCTACTTCCAGTGGCAGCGCAAAACCACCGGCAAGGCCGACACCGGCGACCGCCCACTCCTCCCGAAAACCCAGACCATCCGACAGCAGGACGCCGTGCTCGCCTACGACGAGAAAATCCCCCGCCGCGATCCGGTGAGCGGGGAAATCCTCACCCTCTGGAACGGCTACACCACCAAGACCCACCCCGTCACCGGCAAGGAAGTCCCCGACGAATCCGCCACCATCGCCCTCTTCGATTACAAAAATCCCCGCCGCGCCGAGTGGCCGCAGGCGGATTACATCGTCGGAAATCCGCCCTTCATTGGAACGAAACGCATGATCGACGCCCTCGGCGACGGATACACTGAAGCCCTCCGCAAAGCGTGGAAAGGCGACGTCCCCGATTCCGCCGACTTCGTCATGTTCTGGTGGAGCAAAGCCGCAGCGGAACTCGTGCAAGGCCGTTGCAAACGCTTTGGTTTCATCACCACCAACTCCATCCATCAGACCTTCAACCGCCGCGTCATGGAGCCGTTTTTAGCAGAAACGAAAAAGACGCTCCACCTCGCCTACGCCATCCCTGATCACCCGTGGATTGATTCTGCCGACGGAGCCGCTGTCCGCATCGCCATGACCGTCGCCGCCCCCGGCAAGGCTGAAGGCGTTCTCGAAAAAGTTATCACCGAGCAAGCTCGCGCAGACGGCGAGAACGAAGTGACTCTGTTAAGGACTGGCGGCGTCCTCGCCGCCAATCTTCAAATCGGAGCGGACCTTGGCTCTGCCGTAGCCCTTATTAGCAATGATAAATTTGCGGGCATGGGTGTAGCCCTCCACGGTTCAGGGTTTATTCTTCTTCCCGAGGAAGCTGAGTCATTCCGAAAGAATGGCCCTCAGGTCATCAAAGCTTATCTCGGTGGCGCTGACCTACTTCGGAATCCACGTGAACGCTATCTGATCGATTTCTCCTTCATGAGCGAAGAAGAAGCCTTGAAGGCAAATCCTGCCGCCTATCAACACGTTTACAACCATGTGAAGCCCGAGCGGGATCAAAACCAAAGGGCCGCACTTAAAATCAACTGGTGGAAATTCGGATGGGAACGACCAGTGCTTCGGAAAGCACTTACCGGACTAACGCGATACATCGGAACTACAGAGACCTCCAAGCACCGGGTATTTCAATTTATCCACATCGATACACTAGCAGATCACATGATCGTGTGTTTCGCCTCGGATGACGCTTTCTCATTGGGAATACTTTCGTCTCAAATTCACTGCACTTGGGCGCACTTGGCAGGTGGCCGCCTCGGCATGGGCAACGATCCCCGCTACAACAAAACCCGCTGCTTCGATCCCTTCCCATTCCCCGCGCTGGAAGAAGGCGACCTCAAGCAGCGCATCCGCTCCCTCGGCGAGCGACTCGATACGCACCGCAAGCGGCAGCAGGAGCAGCATCCCGGCCTCACGCTCACCGGCATTTACAACGTGCTCGAAAAGCTCCGCAGCGGCGAGCCGCTCACTGCCAAGGAAAAGCTCATCCACGACCAAGGCCTCGTCACCGTCCTCAAGCAGATTCACGACGAGTTGGATAATGCCGTGCTAGAAGCGTATGGCTGGAGCGATCTATCCGCCAAAGAAACGTCTTGTAGCGGCGGTCTGCGACCGTCGATCGCGAATGAAGAAGCGCCTCCGCTCGCTCCCAATGGCATCGACGCTCACAGAGCGACGCTACAAGACACCTCATCAGCATCTTCTAATTTCAGCGTTTCAGCTTCTCAGCATTTCAGCGTTTACCAAGACGCCCTTCTCACCCGCCTCGTCGCCCTCAACCACGAGCGCGCCGCTGAGGAAAAGCGCGGCCTCATCCGCTGGCTGCGCCCGGAGTATCAGAATCCAAGCGCCGCCCTGCCACAACCCATGCAAGCCACCCTCACCGGCACCGATCCAGACTCTTGCTCTTCAGATCAAAAATCCAAAATCAACAATCATCAATCGTCAATCAATCCCTCTTCCATCCTCCCCTGGCCCGACCGCCTGCCGGAGCAAGTCGCCATCCTCCGCAAGCTCATCGGCACTTACGACAAGAGTGTCGTAACTCCTAACGCCGAAGCCCTGTCGGGCCTCTTCGGCCGGAAGAACAAGAAACGCAGCGAGCAGATCGAGGGGATTCTGGAAACGCTGAAGGGGCTGGGGCAGTTGTGATGCCTGCATTGACCTTGCTTCGCGCAGTCGGTAGCCTCCGGCCAATCCATCCATGATCTCCACTCTTGAACTCAAGCAATTCCGCGGACTCGGACACGTCAAGTTTGAGAATCTGGGACGGGCCAACCTCATCGTAGGGGGAAACAATACCGGGAAGACTTCGGTTCTGGAGGCTCTGGTATTGCTTTGTGGGAATAAGAGTCAGCTCCAAGCACTGCCAACAACATTCCGCGAGTTACCGCAGAATGGTCAGGATCAGGGACAGGGATTTTGGAAATTGCTAGTCCGGGGAGAGAAAATCGATGGCTTTAAGATCATCGCGGATGACAACGTGCTGGAAGGTTCTGCCGACAAGACAACGTGGCAGTTTCGATTACCGAACACAGCACAAGGGCAACGCTCGCAAGTCATCAGCCTCGATTCCAATTGGAACACGGGAATCCATCGCGCCGTAGGAGCATCTAAACTTTCCATCCTCTCCACCAAGCAAGCGGATCCGGCCATAGTTTCCGATCTCTTCAACCAGATCGCCCCACTCAATCCCGAGAACGAGACCAAGCTTGAAGACCTGCTGCGCCAGTCCATCGAGCCCCGGCTCCGTCGCCTCCGCTATGCCAAGCCTCAGGGCACCCACACCCACCTCGTTTATGTGGACTTGGGCGAGGGTCCGATGCTGCCCTTCACCCAACTCGGCCAAGCCTTTGCACGGACATTGCAGGTGTATTGCGAGATTTTCGCGATGCGCCCAGACATCCTGTTGGTCGATGAGATCGAAAGCGGACTCTACTTCGAAGGCCTTGAGGATTACTGGAAGGGCTTGATGGTAGTTCTGGAGGATCAGGACGTGCAGCTTTTCGCCACCACCCACAGCCGCGAATGCATGGAAGCCGCTCATCGCGCTGCCGCTTCGATGAAGGATGATCCCTTGCGCTTCCTGCGTTTGGACCGGCGCATTGATGATCCGTCGAAGATTGTTGCCACGACCTTCGGAAAAGAAGAGATGCAAACAGCGATTGAATTCAACCGCGAGATGAGATGACACCGCACAAACCGATC
Source organism: Akkermansiaceae bacterium (assembly GCA_031371445.1). Lineage (GTDB taxonomy): Bacteria > Verrucomicrobiota > Verrucomicrobiia > Verrucomicrobiales > Akkermansiaceae > Luteolibacter. Next base: position 19,365 of record JANMJQ010000114.1, on the reverse strand, counting down.
CCACTGGTCTTGTGTGAAGGCAAGGAAGACCGCCTCGTGATGGAAATGCTGGCTCAACACGCCGGCCTCGAAGGCAAGCTGGCGTTTCAAGATTACGGAGGTGAAAGCAAACTGCGCGCGTATCTCGCGACCCTCAAAGTCAGCCCGGAATTCGCACGAGGGGAATACTCGCGGGTTCTTGTCACTAGAGATGCTGATGCAAATTTCAGTGGTGCGTGGGCGTCCATCCGTGATTCCATCAAGATCGTTTTCTCACAAACACCCGCTTCACCTGGAGAGTGGGTCCCCTCCGAAGGCGGTGTGCAAATCTCGGCCTGGGTCATTCCGGGACCGGGCAAAACAGGAATGATCGAAACTCTGTGCCTGGATGCTTCGCGGTCGAAGTCACCCGACCTATTCACCTGCCTCGATCCCTTTGTGGCTTGTCTCGGTAAGCTCAATGAGGGCATTCCTCACGAAAAGATTCGTTTCGCTTTGTGGACGATCATCGCTCAAGGAGCAGGAGCCAAGGATCGGCTTTCGCTGGATCGTGCACTTGCGAAGCTTCCATTGGACTGGGGAGACGAGGCGTTCTCCCCACTGAGAGATTTGTTAACTGAACTTTGCGCGTGAGCCTGCGCGGTTTGCATCCCCTCCGTCGGAGGCCTCTGAAAAATATCGCATGAAACTCGAATTCAACATGGTCACCGAATTCGGCGAATTCCTCGCCGATGGTCACCTTGGCAACCCATTCAGGAACCTGCACATCGAAAGCGTGTGGGATCGCGTGGAGTCGGTGACGTTCGATTTCACTGGTGTCACGAACCTGACGGATTCCTTCGTCCACGCGACATTCGGCAACATGGCGGAGGAGCACGGAGACGAGTTTGTGGCGAAGGTGAAATTCAAGGGCTGCTCGGCCTTGGTCCGCTCCTTTCTTTCCATTGCGGTGGGCGCGGGGCTGAGAAAGCACCAAGCCATGCACCGCAGGTGCTGATCGCGCTGGAAGAATCCCCGCTCAAGCAGCGCATCCGCGATCTCGGCGAACGGCTCGATTCGTACCGCAAGCGGCAGCAGGAGCAGCATCCCGGCCTCACGCTCACCTCAGCGGGTTATCAAGTGCTCCGCTCGCTCATCGGCGGTTACTTGCGGTTGACAGCGTTGGCACGGATGGCGTCCTTGATCGCACCCAGGCGCTCCGGCCAGACGAAGGTCGGTGCGGTGGCGGGATCATAACCGGCCATGTGGCCCGACAAGCGGGTGGGGACCTTGGTGTATTTGATCTCGGTATCCCCGAAGACTTCCCGGCACAGCGCGGCGAGGGCGGGATCGTATTCGATGAGCTCGGCGCGGGTGTTCACGTGGTTGTGATCGTGGTCGGGTTCGCGGTTGTTATCGAACCACGATTGCACTCCTTCGGCGAAATACTCGCGGTCGTTCACACTGGCGTATTTGGTTTTCCAGAGTCCGGCCTTCATCGCCGCGTCATAGGCTTGGCGCAGGCGGGTATCGAAGGTGGGATCGACGTTTTTCAAACCACGCAGGTGAATGCTGTGGGCGAACTCGTGGATTAGGATGTTCTCAGTCGAATACGGATCTCCCGGATAGCTGAGGAGATTCTCCTCCGCGCAAGTGGCGAATGGGTCCGTCTCGCTGCCGCCAGTGCCTCGGGCCCGCGCATCCCAAAAATCCCTGGCGGGAAATGCCTCGAACCCGGCGACCGGCTGATCCGCATAGCCGCCACACTCCGGCAGATCACACGTAAACTCGCTGTTCGCCAAAATCGACAACCGCGCGCCGCTCTGGATCATTGCCCGCAGCACATCCTCCCGCTTCGCCAGCATCAGATCGCAGATGTAGGCGGCTTCCTTCAACGCATACGGATTGACCTTGGCCGACGCAACGATAGGGAACCCCCGCACCCGTTCGATCTGAGTGTAGAATGGAGGAATTCCGTCTTTCCCGGCAGGATCAAAGCGGAACCCTTGGATCGGCACCTGGGATGTCACGGTCACTTCCACCTTGTCCTCGCGGCCCACGATCACGAACCGATGGCCGAGCGTGGTGGAAATGAGCCGGTCCCTCCCGGGTTCGACACTGCCCTGCGCCACCCGTCGGCTATCGGATTCTTGCCAGAATACGTCGATGATTTCCTTGCTCCCATTGATGATCTGAAGCTGGGGCGTTTCCTTCGCACAAAGCGACAGGGTGGCCAGTGCGGAGAGTCCAAGGAGGACGGCGGGTAGCAAGTGGAAGCGTGACACCGAAGCAATCAGAAGGAGCTCGGGAAAATGAACAGGCATTTTTCCGTGCAAACTAGGAGGTTTCATGGATCGGCTGAGCCGCCAATCCATCGCGAGGCTGAGTTCCTGGTTCTCTTTCGGCGGCTCCATCAAGGGCGAAATCAACGCCCGGATGCTGGCGGCAGGAATGCAGTGTTTTAAAACCATCTGCAAGGTTCCAGATCCAACGTGGAAATCGAATGGCACCTGCTGCCGTGCCAGCCGGCGACAAGCACCTGGATTCATGCTCGTATAGGTGAATCGCTTGTGGATCGCCGCAAGCCGCTCCGCTTCTGCCCCGCCATGCAACTCATGTGCTCCGTTATCTCCACTCGCTTATACAACTTTTACAAAACTATTGCATGGCGTTCACTCACCAGCGTCGGCAGAGTGTCAGGATGAGGCCGCTATGAAACAGAACACATCCAACCGTCGCCCAGCCTTGCTGGCCTTATTGTCCGTCACCTTCGCGACTTGCTCGGCTCTGGCGCAGAAGCCGGAATCGCCAAGTCCCACCGTCGATATCGAAAAATCAGACCCGTTCCTGAAGTCCACGACTGATGCCGCGTCAAGTTCCAGCACAGAGACGTCTGTGGAAATGCTCAATGCCCAAGCTCAAGTCCTCTTCGCCCGCGGTGAAACCGAAAAGGCGATCCGACTCCAGAACGAGGCCGTTGCAAAGGCAGAGAAGACTCTCGCCAAGAGTCTCGAGAACCTTGCCAAATACCAAGGACGGCCGGGCATCAATGAACCCATCGCGCGCAAGCTGCGGGAGATCGTTTTTCCGAACATCGATTTTGAAGACACATCACTCGATGAAGCATTGGATTTCCTCCGACTGCGTAGCAGAGAGCTGGATAACAATGAAAATGATCCAGCCAAGAAGGGGCTGAACTTCGTGGTGGTTACGTCGCGAGAGCTCGCTAAGGCGGCCCCTATCGCTGAAGGGACTCCTGATAAGGGAACTAAAGGGCTGCGCATCGAGAGCCTTCGACTTCGCAATATTCCGCTTGGCGAGGTGCTCAAACATATTTGCGAAGCTACCGGAACACGCTTTGAAATCGACGGCCAAGTTGTGAAAATTGTGCGAGACGCACCCTGAGTCACGATAAGGAATGCCACCGCCGCAGATCATCCCATGCACGCTCCGAGTCCACGAAAGACGCTGCTGCTGCTATGGGGAACTGCGGCGGTGGTTCTGATAGGCGGTTCTATGTTGGCTCGTCAGGAGCGACAGGTCCGCTCGGATAGGGACCGTGCACCACTGCGCGGATTCGCAGCGGAGGCCCAGTCTCGGCTCCAGCGACTGGAGGATCTCTACCAAGATCATCTGGTGCAACTCGGGCGGGAATTGGTTCCTAACGCGCTGGAAGCCGGGCGTGCCGCCGATGAAATCAGCGGTATCCTGCAAGTTTCTCTGCTGCCATCGAGTGCCAGTGGTGTCCGGCCCTTCCACACCGTCATCAACGCATCTGCAGATGGACCGGTGCCCCTGCCCGCTTTTTCCGCCAATCCAGATCCTCGAAATGCCTCAGAAGCTGTGGTCCTGCTCGACGAATCCCGTCTTTTCAGTCGCTACAGCGGCTGGATCGACGAACTCGGGAAGCCGTTGATGTTCTGCGTCAGGCGAAATGACGCTGAGGTCGCGGTCATCACCGTTTCTCGCCCCTTAGTCGCCAGATCCATCGCAAACTGGCTGCGCGCATGGGCGGCGACGTCCTTCGAGACCGTCCGGGTCAGCGGTGGCCCGGATCAATTGCGGGCCGGCGGCGAAATCCTTGCTGAAGTAGGTAATCCTGCATCGGACCAACCCGACCTACTATTACCACTACGCAGTCGCTTCGGTAATTTGGAACTCGCTTCATGGGACAAACGGAAAACACAAATCCACTATCATTTCGCAACGCTTGCCATTTCTGCCACGCTGGCCACCGTCATCGCTGTGCTGGGCGTGGTAATTTTTCTCACCCAGCAGAGGGAGGGCGTCATCGCCGCGCGGCGGGTGTCTTTCGTCAACCGGGTTTCCCACGAACTGCGAACTCCACTGACTAACATTTTGCTCAACATCGATCTCGCCACCGACCTCGCAGAAGATGAGCCGGAAGAATCGAAGCACCGCCTCGAATTGGTTCGCATTGAGGCTCGTCGCCTCGGGCGGCTGATTGAAAATGTCCTGACTTTCTCCCGCACTGAGGAAGGGAAGATGGAGATACAGGCTATGCCCTGCATCCCGGCCGAGATCGTTACCTCTGTCATCGTTTCGTTCCTTGCCAGCTTCGAACGCCGCGGGTTGAAGATCGAACGCACTGACGAGAATGCGACTGCACCCTGCATTTGTGATGCCGATGCCCTGACGCAGATCCTCGGTAATTTGCTCTCCAACGTGGAGAAATATGTGCCCGGAGGAGTCGTCGGTATCTTTACTCGTGTCTCCATGGGGCAATTAACCATCCGCGTCACTGATGAGGGCCCCGGCATTCCTCATGAAGCCGCAGAGCGGATTTTCCGTCCCTTTGAGCGCATCCATTCCGTCGTCAACGAAGGGTCCAGTGGCACTGGCCTCGGCCTCGCCATCGCCCGCGACTTGGCCCACCGTCTCGGCGGTCAGCTCATGCTCCTCTCCAGCGGGCCGGATGGCGGAGCGTGCTTTGAGCTCCGCATTTCCGCAGAGCCTGCCCACCAGATCTCCCAATGAAAATCCTCATTGCTGACGATGATCCAGTCATGCTCGACACCCTCCGGCTTTGTGTCGCCACTGAGGGCTTCGACACATTCATGGCGGCCGATGGCGAAGAAGCCCTCATGCTGTGGGATCGCCACCGGCCGGACCTTCTCTGTCTGGACATCATGATGCCGAAGCTCGATGGCTATGAAGTTTGCCGTCGTGTGCGCGCGATCGATCCCACCGTTCCGATCCTTTTCCTCTCCGCGAAAAGCGAGGAGATCGATGTGGTGGTCGGATTCCAACTCGGTGCCGACGACTTTGTCCGCAAGCCCTTCGGCAAGCACGAACTCATCGCCCGGATCCGTGCCGTGCTGCGGCGCGCAAATTCGGTTCCCGGGCGTTCCAGCAGTTTCTCAATGAACGATCTCACCGTATGGCCAGCAGAACTCCGGGCCGAGCGCGGTGGTCAGTCCATCGATCTATCACCGCGGGAAACCGCCATCCTCCGGCTTCTTCACGAGCGCTCTGGACAGGTGGTTGATCGCAATACAATCCTCGATCAATGCTGGGGTATTGACTATTTCCCAGAGTCCCGAACGCTCGACCAGCACATCGCCAAGCTGCGCAAGCGCATTGAGATAGACCCCAACCATCCGTTGATCGAAACCGTGCGCGGGGTCGGCTACCGATTTGCTAGGAATGCTACTAACACCCATCGAAATTCATTTAATTGCTAGCAGCCTGTCGGACTCAGAAGAATGCTGTTTTCCCGTCAAGATGCAGACGTTTGAGGGCGGCAGCACCGATGGGTTGTGATTGGCGGCGTTGGATTGGAGCAAATATCGAAACGATCGTTTGATTGTATGCCAGAGATCTTCGGGTGGAGAGCCCTGCCGGCTCTAACAGTTCAGCCTCAGCCGCTGCTCAGCCGCATGCCGAGGTTGAACAGCCGCTTGAGGTTGTAACTGGTGGTTACCAGGGTCCATTCAAGGTTGGCATTTCCGATGCCGCGAAGCATGAAGCGCCGGAAGCCAATGGCGTGCTTGATGATGCCAAACACGGGTTCCACCGTTTGCTTGCGCAAGCCGTAGAGTTGCTTTCCTTCGGCCGTCTCCAACCGATGTGCCATCCGCTCGGCCACCGGCGCGTCTGTTGGCGGCGGCGGCGGATCGGCCCGCGCTTCGAGTTGGGCGATATTGCGGCCGTGGCTCTGGCGTTTCATGGCGGCGTAAACGGTGGTGGCCGGGTCGCTGGTCTCGACGGTCAGGGTTGAGCTTTCACTGTAGTATCCGCTATCGACGAGGACCTGGGCCACTTGGCTGATGACGGGACTTACTACTGCCATCGTGGGCACAAGTTGCCGCTTATCATTGGCCTGGTCGGTGACGTGTTGGCCTACGATGAGCATGGTGGTGACTTCCACGGCGGCTTGGGCGTTGTAGCTTTGTTCAAAGCCGCCGCGCACTTTCATGATCCGGCTTTCGGGGTCGGTGAAGTTGTATTGGTCTTGATCCCGCGGGCCTTCTTGCGGTGGCTCAAGGTCTCTGCCTCTTGGCTTTTTGCCGGTGCTTTGTTCCTTGGCCTGGCGGGCTGCGAGCTTTTCCTGATAGGCCGCCTGTTCTTCCATCAAGCGCTCTTTGGCGCGTTGTTCCATGACTCGTTTGGCTTCGCCAAGCCTGGCGAGGCGGTCTTCCCGACGTTTGATTTCGTCGGGAACAGTGAGTCCATCTTGCAGCGGGGTGCTGTCTGCGGCTTCGGCTTTTTCGAGGAGCTCGGCGATTTGCCCGCTGGCGAGCTTCATTTGTTCGACGGCGTGGCCGTAGCTCACGGCACTGTGTTTGCTGGCGTTGGCGAGGATCTTGGTGCCGTCGATGGCGACGGTGATGTCGCCGACTTGCAGTATGCTGGCGCGGGCGGCGAGTTCGAGAACTTGATGGAAGCCACCGGAGAGGAGGTCTTTGTTTTCGCGGCGGAACTTGCAGATCGAGTCGTGGTCGGGATGGGTATCGCCGGTGAGGTAACGCACGGCGACGTTTTCATAGGTGAGCGTTTCGATGCGGCGGCTGGAGAAGCTGCCTGTCGCGTAACAATAGATCAGCAGGCCAAGCATCATGGAGGGCGGGTATTGGGCGCTGCCGGTGCCGCGCTCGTTGGTGCGCGCCAGACTCAAGTCCAGCGCAACCACCGCATCCATGATGAAGTGGACCATGTGGTCAGCCGAGACCCAGTCGCGCAGGTCGGGCGGCAGCAGCATCGGGGTGTCGTGGTCAATGTTCACGAAACGGACGGACATCCCTTCAATACGCCGTCCCATCCGGTTTTATTCAGTGGCCGGGATATAAGTCCGACAGGCTGCTAGTAATTTGCTTTTGAGGGTCGTTGAATCCAGAAGAATGGGGTCAGCTCTCTCCATTTAACAAAAATGTTAATCCGTGAGCATTGACCCCACTTTTCTGCACCAGCCGATGTCCTGCACTGGCTTCTGCCACTTGCTGACGAGGGTGGATATCTTCTGCGGCTGAACTGGAGAACTTGCGTTTTTTCTCAAAAAAAATCACGCGGGTGAAAAAAAGGTTCGGATGGCTGGACTACCTCCGAAGACGGCCAGCACCTACCTCCACTCTTCGCTTCGATGTTCTACGTCCCAAGGAGTGGCGAACTCCGATCCGCCAAGCCCATGAATAGCCAACGAGCTGCAAGACTCGCTTTTCATTGTCCCCCACGGGCCGCCGATTCGGGGATCGGCGCTCATTTGGCAGATGCTCCGCTCCACGGCTCAGGATGAGGTCCGGCAGAGACTCCCTCCGCGATTTTTGCGCCCTGCGGTGAATCCAGATGTTTTAACCACTCAATCCGCTTTCATTCGGGAGTCGCGAGGAGCGGCGGGCGATTTCCTGCCACTTGTTGATGAGGGTGGAAAAGTCGAGGGCGGTGGCGGGCTCGCGGCGGAAGCAGGTGGCTTCGATTTCACTAATCTGCTGGGTGAGTGCGGCCTGCTCGCTGTCAGATAAGGCAGAGGAAGCGCGGAGGCGACGGAGGTAGGCGACGGTGGTGAAGGGCGTGAGATTGCTGGGGATGGCAAGGCTGTCGGAGTCCTCGCTGCTGGTGGTTTTTTTCCGGCGGAAAAACACGATTACGGCGGCGATGGCGGCGAGTAGCAGGCAAACGAGGAGGGTGTTGCGGAGACCGTTGCCGAATGGGTTGGAGAGCTTGATGCCAGTGGTGGCTTGACTGGCCGTGAGGGTGACGAGGTCTGCGTCCTGGTAGTGCTTATATTCGATGGCGGTGGGTACGACGCCAGACTTGAGCTTGGGGAAGGCAAATTGGACGTCGCCCTTGAGGTCAGACTTGCGGGTGTAGGTGAGCTGCCAGTTGCGGTCGGCTGTGGGTAGCCGCTGTTTGCCGTCGCTGACGAACTGGGAGACGGAGAGGTTGCTGTCGGTGGTTTCGAGGCTGAAGCCGTCGCGTGGGCAATCGAGCAGGCTGTCTAAATTCGGGATGATGCCTTGGCCGCTGGCGCGGATTTCTACGACGACCTTGCCGATTTTCCACTCGCGCTCGTCCATGGTTAGATTGAGCTTGAGATTGGCACAGGGGCGGTTGTCGAGCGTGGTGTCTTTGGCATCGAGCGGCTCGACTTGGGACATGACGGGCAGGACGACTTGGCCGGGCTGATCCATGAAATCCATGTCGATCTGGAACGACGGGATGCGGTCCACGGCGGCGGTTTTTGCCCGGAGGACCATGTAGGCGAGTGGGGTTTCTACCCAGCCTTCGCGTGGCAGGTCGATGGTTTTGACGGCGGCGTCATGGAAGGTGATGGAGACGACCTCGAAGGTTTCGTCGAGGGCAGCGTGGAGGTTTTTGGTGAAATCATCGCGGAGGTCTTTGCCGTTGTCGCCGCCGCCCCCTCCCATCATGATTGCCTGCTGCGAAGGCGCAGTTTTGTTCTGGAGATACTTGCTGAAGCCGCCGCTCTCGCGGAGTAGCTGGCGGGAGGTTTCCAGGGAGACGAAGGTGCCGAAGACTTGGCTATGGCCGACTTGCGAGGGGCCGTCGATTTTGATCCGGAGCTGGATTTCGTCGAGCAGTTCTTTGTAGTAGTCGAGCGACTTGGAAACGCTGGCTGCGGCAGGATGGTCTGCGCCGATGATGCTGAGCCCGGAGCCGAGGAATACCTGGCGGATGTTAGGCGGGACGCGGGGAAATACCTCGCTGAGCATCTTGGCAAATAGCTCCACGTGCTTGGCTGCGGCGTCGCCAGGCAGGGCGCGGAGAGTATCGCCGATGGACTTGAGGGCGGGATCGATGCGGGCGGTGGTGCTGGTGAGCTGGGCGAGATCACTGGCTCCGAGCATGACGAAGAACCATGACTGATAGGGCTCGATGGTCCACTGGCCTTTGGGCAAAGAGGGGACCTTAGCGGCGTAAATTTCAGTGGCTTTCTTGAAGCTGGCGAAGGCTTCATCGCGCAGGTTGACGTATTCCGTGAGCTTCACTTGGCGTTTGAGTTCATACTGGGACGCATCGTAAAACAACTGGCCACGAGTGATGTATGACTCCCAATCCGCGTCTGCTGCGAGGATGCCGCGTTTGGCGAGTTCCATGGCAGTGCGGTAGCCGCGCGAGACCTCGTCCTTGGCTTCCTCTTCGGTGCGATTGGTGCCGGACTTTTGCTGGGTATTGGGGTCACGCCATTCTTCGCCGAGGCGGCCGCGCATGCCGCCGAGCAGTTCGAGGAGTTCCTTGCGGACCATTTTTTCCGGCGGGCCGAAAATGGCTTCGATGTCTTCCATGCGATAGACCTCTGCACCGCTGTGGAGGGTCATGAAGGCCTGGACGATCAGCGCGGGATCGAGCGGCTGGGGTGAAATTTCACGCAGCTCGGTGAGGAGACTTTTAAATAACTGGATGTTCTGGTTTTGGCGGAGCCGGGTGAGGGGGACGCCGCTGCCCTGCTGCGCGAGTTGCTGTGGGATGGCATATCCCTGGAGGCGCAAGCGCTTCAACTGTGGGTCTTCTGCTGGTTTGGTGCGCTGGGAAGACCAGCCGGAAATCACGTCTTGGCAGACTTCGCGTTCGAGGCCGGGGTAGGTTTTGACATAGTCTTTTAGCCGAGTGAGATCGACGTCACCTGGCTTGAGGATGCCGATTTTCACCAAGGTGAGTTGGACGCGTTGGGCGAGGCCGGGGTTGAGCCGTGAGATCAATTCCTGAGGCGGCGCGTGGGCGAGGATCTCGTCGGTAGGGAGCGTGAGGGGCTTTTCTGCGCCCTCCAAGCCGTAGTTCCGCAGCATCATGCGCTCGGCTTGGGACGTCTCAGTGGTGACGACTCCACCGGCCCGGTAGCAGGCCTCCGCCTCGATCAGCCAATTCATCACCAGCACCGCGACGTTTGGCGGGAGCTGGTCGGGTTTTTCAACAAGCGCCTGAAGGATGAGGTGCTGGGTGCCGAGGCTGGCGGAGCGGGCCGGCATATCGGTGCCGCTGGCAGTGGTCTGGCCGAGTTCGCCGAGGATGCTGATGAGCTCAGAGAGGGTGGCCGTCTGGGTGAAAAGCTGCTCGCGGATGAGCTTCTGGGCGAGCGCGGGCTCGAGCACTGGCAGCAGTTGCACGAGGCGGTCCATGGCGAGGCGGAACTGTGGGCGGGTGTAGTTCCCGAAGCGCGCGGTCTTCATCAGGAGCGCGGAAATGTCGGCGGCTTTCAGAAGCTGGCGTTCGTCATGCTCGGCGATGCCGGTCTGGGTGAAATACTCCATCGCGAAGACGAGCTGCGTGGTGTCAGCCTCCGCCCATTCCTCGTTTTTCAGCGGTAAAAAGGCTGCGGCATCGCGGATCCAGCCGAGTGAGGAAAGCAAGAGCGCTGAGAGTTTCCGGCCATCAGGAGTGGTAATGCCGAAGCCTTTCCATTCGGTCTTCATCCGCTCGACGAGGGTGGTCCGGCCACTTTCGCCGAGGGCGGTCTTCGCGAGCTTGGTGAGTGCCGGGATGTTCTCCTCGCGAAGGTTTCCGGGACTGGCATTGACCAGTGAGTAGAAATCTTCGCTAAGGATCGGTGCGGGCTGTTTCTTCAATTGTTCACGCTCATTTTGCAAGCGCTCGCGTAACTCGCTTGTATCTTCATTTTCATTGTTTTCGGAAGCCTTCAAAACCATGCCCACGGAGACTGCCTGCTCAGCGAGGGCGTTTAGCAGTGTGGTGTAAACTGTGACGGCATCTTCCGGCGGAAGTCCGGCGAGAGTCTTGGCCACGGCGGTCCAGTCACCGAGAATCACTGACATTTGGAACGCCTCAGTCGCGGTGGGCGGCGTGTCTTTCCGCTGGGCCTTGGTCGCCTCTAACAGGGCTTGGCCGGAGCGCTCAAATTTCGCTTTGACCAGCTCTTTACCAAGTTCCGAGGTCGGCTCGGGGCCTGCTTTCACCGGGGCGGCGGCAGGTTGTGGATTTCCCTCATCCTCATCGGCATCGGCATGGACTGGCAGAGCCATGACTGCCATGAGACACGCTAAAAGATAGACCGGACTGCGGAAGAGCTGGGTATGGAATGGAGATTTCATGAAATTGGATCGTGGTTCGTTCGTTAAAATTAGGAGCCGGAGCCGGGTTCGAAGCGTTCTAAGCCGCCACCCTTGGCGGGCTTACCGCCTTTACCTTTGCCTGGGTTTTTACCGCGATTTCCACGGCGTTTGCCCATTTGTTCGCTCAGGGCTTGGCCGCCCATACCGCGGCCTTCCTCGGGCAGGGGGCGGGCGATGAGCTCGGTGAAACTGAGGCGCTGGAGCTGGACTGCGGCTTCGAGATCCTCGTGTTGTTTCACACGTTGATCGGGGATTTGGCCGCCGGATTGTTCCGATAGCAGGCGGTAATTTTGCCGGGAAAGCTCGGCTTCTTCTAACCACAACTCGCGCTTGGCTCCTTCTAACCGCATGACCCAGCCAGCATAGTAGTGGATGCGTCCGGCCAGCGCACGGGCCTCGTTTTGGAACGCCTTCGGCATAGTGGCCATGGCCGTGTCATCGAGCAGTCTGTCCACGCCGTCGATGGCGGCGACCGCTTCACCGAGGTGGAAACGGCTGCGCACCCGGGCAAGTTCGAGTCGTAGTTTCAACCCACGATCTTCCGGGCCGACGGCTCGATCCGCGCTCTGATAGCACTCGTCGGCCTGTTTCCAATCGCCTTTCTGTTCGGCGGCTTGGGCTTGTTTGATGAAATCTCCGGCATGGTCACGGGCGAGCCATTGCTGGCCGCGACCGTAGTGCAGCACGACGACCGGCAGTGGCAGCAGCAGCCAAAGGAGAACGAGGATTTTTCTCATGAAGTCATGCGAGGGGTGAGAGATTTCGCCGCGACGCGACGTGGCCGCCAAGCACTACCGAGATATTCTAACAATAGTGGCAGCAGGCACAGTAGGGCGGCGGATACGGTAAGGGTGATGAGTGCGAGAATGCGTCGATCCGTCTTCCATTTCGCGTCAGCAGGGTCCTCGGCATTGAGCTTGGCGAGGGCGTCGCTGGGGATATGGCGGACATTGCAGTCGAAAAAACTGCCATTGAGACGGCGGGCAAGTTGCGAAAGGGTGGCGGTGTCTTGGCGGGAGACATGACCGTCGATGAAACTGCCGCGCCCGGGATCGCCTACCCCGGCGAAGATGACTTGGGAAACGGCGGATGGCATCGGCTTGAGACCGACAGGCGGCACGCTGTCACCGTCGGAAATGACAAGCAGAGTGGTGGATTTCCGCTCCCAGTCTTTCATCAGTTCCCCGGCTTGGTTGAGCGACTTGAGCAGATCGGTTTTTCCTGGCTCGTAGGTAATATGAAATGGGGTGCCACCCGCCAGATGGAGGACCAATTCACGGTCCTTGCAGTCGTCCACCAGCAAGCGGGTTTCCGTGTAGAAACCGGCGGCGGTGAAGCGCAGATGGTCGCCGGGGACGCGGTCGAGCACGGACTTGAGCACGGCAGAAGCACGGGCGGTCCGCATCTCAGCCCCACTCGCGCCAGCGTCTTTCAGCATCATCGACGGTGAGACATCTAGCAGCACCATCAGATGGCGCTTGGCGTGAGCCTTGGAGTCGCGATCCCGGACGAAGTTGTTGAAGGAAATGAGGGTGACGAGTGACCAAGCGAGGCCGCTCAGCGCGATCACCCGGATGACCGGGGCGACGAGCGTCCAGCGCCGCGCCCGGCCAACTGGGCCGAAGGCGAGGGCGCTGACTCGTGCAACTCGGCGGGCGTGCAGCCACTCGCCGAGCACCGTCAGCCCGGCGGCGACGAGCGCGGCCCAGATGGCGTAGGATTGAAGAATTTCAGCGGTCATCCAGATTTACCATGGGGTGTAACGAAGCCCTAACAGCGAGAGTAAATACAAGCCGGTCGCGATCAGTCCGGTGACGGAGAGGGCGGTGTAGTTGTCCACCCAGTCAGCGGTGACTTGCTTGAAACGAGCCTTCTGCATCTGGTCGATTTCTCGAAAAACGCCATTCAAGGCCGATGGGTCGCCTGCTTGAAACACCTTGCCACCGGTGCCAGCGGCGATGGTTTCCACGCCGCCTGATCCGGTATCCCCGCCGATCAAGATGATGAAGACGCGGATGTTTGCCGCAGCGAGTTCTTCAGCAGCACGCCGGTCGCCGCCGTTCGCGAAGTCGCTGCTATCGCCGTCGGAAATCAGGATCACCGCGCGGTCGCCCTGCTCGGTGAGGACGAGTTGTTCTTTGCAGCCATGCAGGGCGTTGGCGATCAGCGTGCCGCCCATCCATGGCGGCATGTTGTTAGGGCGGATGTATTTGGTGGCATTTGCGACAGCGGAGACGTCCTTGGTCGGCGGCACCCAGTGGATGTACTCGCCGCCGAAGATGGTGAGACCGAAGGCATCGCCCTTGCGGAAACTGCAAAACTCGCGAGCGGAATCGACTGCTGCCTCGAAGCGGGTGCCTTTGCCGAACGGGGCATTCATCGAGCCGGAAACATCCACGCACAGCAGGATGTTATTCATGATGCGCTCGTCTTGAGGCGGCGCGGTCTTGCGTGGCCCGGCCAGCATCAGCACCGCCACGGTGAGCAGCAGCGCGGGTAGGGTGCCGGCAAGATTGGTGAGAAATCGCAGGGATTTCCCTCCGCCCTGCTGACCGTGATCGAAGGGCAACACCACCGGATGGCCACGGCGGACCCACTGCCAGTAGCCCCATAAAACCGGCAGCGCGAGCAGCCATAACCACTGCGGCTGGTGGAAACTCACGCGCCCACCTCCTCTGCCACGGTGGGGGCGGGCTGACGGTAGGGTGCGAGTAATTTTTCGATTTCCGTCTGCGATGCGCCGCCAGGTTGATGCAGCCAGCGCTCCAAGGCACGCAGCAGCGATCCTGCTTCTGGATGCGCTTTGAGCGCGGTGAGCGCCTCGCCCATCCGTTGTTCGGGGCGGGCGATTTTCTCGCGCCAGAAACCTGTGAGGAGTCGCTCCAGCGTCGCTTGACCGGTGGCAGTTAGATTTTCCGCCGCCGCGGCTTCTACGAATGGCCGTATCCGCTCGGCATAACTCAGCGCGGGAATGACTTCCTCCACCACGGCTAACTCTAGCTTTTTCCGCCCGAGCCAAATCAAGGCGGGCAGTCCGCAAAGCCACAACACGGCCAGTCCGCCGAGGATCATGCGGTAGCCGCCGAGTTTCGGAAATGGCTGCGGGGAAAACGGATTGAGCTGGCCTTGGAAATCAGGCGGTAAGATGGATTTGATTTCGATCGGCGTTTCTCCCAGATCGGTGGCAGGCGTGCCGTCCAGATGGATCAGGTAGTCGGCCAGTTTATACGAACCCGGCTCGAAGCTGATGTAGTGAAACTGATAGGTAAACCGGCCATTTTCCGCAGGCTTGATCTGATCTAACCGTAGAATCAACGGCGTGCGATCATTCATCGGCTTCGGTAGATAGTCCCCACGATCCAGCGTGATCTGGACGTCGTTTTCCAAGCCTATGCCTTTCTCTGCCATCGCAAGCGGTGCACTCATCAGGAAAATCATCGCGAGCAGCTTCAATCTCATGCACGCCTCCTCGAACTACGATTTTTCAAAAAATGCCGCAGCTTCGACTGGATCGGCTCGTCCGTCGGCAGCTTAAGATAGTCCACCCCGGCTTGCGTCAGCGACTTGGCACCCTCGCCGAGGAAAAACTGGGTCTTACCGCCCGCCACAAATTCCTTCCCGGACTCCGCCTCCACCCCTCGCAAGATGCCGCCCCGCAGGCCGCCGCGTTCTGACGGGTCCTCCATGTGCAGCACCGCGCAGTCGTGATTTTGCGCCATCAGCTTGATCGCAGGAAGCGCGTCTGGATCGTGAAGATCACTGATCACGATGAATAGGCAGCGCTGCTCGACGCGTGGGATGAGTTCGCGGACCCGCTTGCCCAACGTGGTTCCTTCCGTGAAATGATAGTGCCGGAGCTGGTGCAGCCATTGGAGAATGGTGCCGCGTGATAGGGCCGGCGTTTGATGCAGTGCGCGGTCGCCCACCGCCATCAGGCCCACTGGATTCATGTGCTCCACCGCCGCCAGCGCGATGCCACCGGCGACCTGCACCGCCCAAGCATACTTGCTCATTTTCAACGAAGTCACCGTCATTGATGCCGAGGTATCGACCAGCAGATAGACCGGCATTTGTTTCGGAGCCTCGTATTCCTTCACATGAAATCGCCCAGTGCGGCCGGTCATCCGCCAGTCGATAAATTTCACCGGGTCCCCGGCTTGATAGAGCCGCGACTGGACGTACTCCATCCCTGAGCCGAGAAATGGTGAGCTTTCCTGGCCGTAGGTCAGCGCATTCGCGAGTCGCTTGATTGCGATCTCGAACTGCCGTGCATCCAGCGGATCGCAGTGGAGTGTCCCAGTGTTCATCAGGGAATCAACCGAGTTGCTGGAGCAATTCCTCAAGCACCTGCTCCGGCTTGCGCCCTTCCGCGAGGGATTCGTAGCTGAGGCGGATGCGATGCAAGACCACGTCCTCGGCAAGCTCGAACAAATCCTCCGGCACCACATAGTCGCGTTGGTTGACGAAGGCCCGAGCCCGCGCGGCTTGGACGATGGATAGCCCAGCACGCGGCGAACAGCCCATTTCGATGGCCGGATGGCTGCGAGTAAGTCTAACGAGTTCGACGCAGTGCTTCATGAAAACTTCACTAACATGCACTGATTGGACATCGCTCATCGCCGCCACCAGTTCCTCCAAGCGGCAGACTGGCTCACCACCGATCATGTCAAAAGCGGTCTTCGGCATCGCGCCACCTGCCACGCGTTTCAGCCCCATTTTCAACTGGCGGCGGAGCACTTCTTCCTCTTGCTCGGCGGTCGGATAGTTGATGCGGTGGCAAAGCATGAAGCGGTCGAGCTGCGCTTCCGGCAGCTCGAAGGTGCCCGCCTGCTCGATCGGGTTCTGGGTGGCGATAACTAGGAACGGCATCGGCAGTGGATACGAGGCATTTCCGATGGTGACCTTGCGCTCCTGCATCGCTTCTAGCAGGGCGCTCTGGACCTTCGGCGCGGCGCGGTTGATTTCGTCCGCTAGTAGCAAATTTGTGAACACTGGACCTTGGTGAGTGCGAAATTTTCCAGTCGCCTGATCGAGCAACTCCGAACCGATAATGTCGGATGGCAGCATGTCGATGGTGAACTGGACGCGGCTGAATTGAAGATCCACCGCTTTCGCCACGGCATTCACCAGCAACGTCTTCGCAGTGCCGGGGACGCCTAACAGCAGCAGGTGACCGCCGGTAAGCAGCGCGATCATCATACGCTCGACGACGACATCTTGGCCGACGACAACTTCGCCGACGCGATCACGCACGGCCTGGACAAAATGAGTTCTGGAATCAGTCATGTTAGAAAATGGAAGCGGAAATTATTGATAGGATTTGAGAGCGGCCATCGCGGCGGCTTGGTCAGCCTGCGGAGTGAGCGGGATGGCTTGTTTCTGAAGCTCCACCGCCCGGGGCTTGTCGCCTTTAAGGAAGGCGATGCGGGCCCGCGTCGCCAGCGCGGAACCCTGAGCCACACCGGCTAAAGTGCTCAGTGGAGTCGCGATTTTTTCCGCCGCGGCTTGCAGGGAAGGGGAGGCATTCGGTTGGAAAATCAGGTGGGCCGCCACGGACGCGAGCACGCTAGGATTTTTCGCATAGTCCTCGCCGAGCAGCTTGGAGAGTTCGAGCGCGTCGGCTGGCTGATTTTTCGCGAGCAGTAGATCCAGCTCTAGCAGTCCGCTGACGTAGCCTAAATTTTCGGTGAGCGCGCCTTGGAGTTCGCCCAAGGTGGACTCTGCCTCGTCGAACTTACCGGCTCGGATCTGAGTTTCGGCACGGGCGGAAAGCTCGAGTGCCTTCGCGCTCGGAGCCGCATCTGCTGCCGGGACTTGCGGGCCGTCCGGGGCTTTGGTGGAGGACTCGGCGAGCAGACTTACCAGCAAGGATTCCTTCAATTCCATCGGATGACCGATGAAGGCGATCTTGCCTTTTTTGCTAACCACGAAGGCGCAAGGGATGCCACTTTCGCCCGCCGCCGTGAGCCAGTGCTTGGCCATCCAGCCGCCATCCGCCGGATCATCGACCGCCACGTTGTAGGTCATTTTTCCGGCCATTCCTTTCACAAACTTGGAAACGGTGGCGGCGTCTTCGCCCAGATTCGAGCCGATCACCACCAGCCCCTTGGCCTTGTTCTTTTTGTAAATTTCATTCAGGTGCGGGATGGCATCGACACAGGGGCCGCACCAAGTCGCCCAAAATTCAACGATGTAAACCTTGTCGCTTTCGAAAGCCTTAACCCCTTCCCCTTGCGCCCAACTGCTCACTCGGATTTTCGGGGCAATGTCCCCGGACTTGAGCACGGCGCCCGAAACACTAGTAATGAGACTGATGGCAGCAACGGCGATGCAGAGGATCTGATTTTTCATGAGTGAATGGTTAGAAAGGCTGTCATTTCCTCTTAACAATCGGCGGCAGGGCGAGAGGAGGTGCTCCGGTGATCTGCAGTTTCTTCTCCTTGATGGACAGAACCAACGCCGTGGCCGCAGTAGCCGCAAGACGCGGACCTGCCGTGTAGTCCTGCGGGTTGTTGTCCCGGTTCGGCTGATAGTAGAAGCTGCCGTCGGCACATTGGCTCAAACTGAACGCCCAGCGGTTGTGGTCCATCAGCTTGCGCAAGCTGGCGGGATCGGTCGCCGCGCCAAGGCCGGTCCAGACCAGACCTAACAGCGGCGAGCCGTGGGTATCGATGAAGGTGTCGGGATTTTTACCGATGCAGCGGGCGTTGCGTTTGGAAAATGAGGCGAACTTTGGGCTGCCGACGGCATCCACATAATGGGCGACGGCGGAGGCTCCGGTGCGGCCCATGTCGGCGTAGCCATCTCCACCCACCGCATCGGCATACCAGACGTAGCCGATCTCGTTGGTGCCCTTGGCGATGAATTCGTGGGCAGCGGTGAGGCGCGCGCGGTCCACCGTGATCCCGCAGCGTTCCATAAGAGACCACGCGGTCATGGCTTGCGCCGTGGTGATGCACATCCCGCCGTAGCCGTTTGCCCCCGAAGTGTAGAAACCATGTCCGAAACCGCCGGAGATGTGCTCGGTCTCCGGGGGCGTGATCTTGCCTTGTTGAGCTAACACCAGCCACTGGTTGATTTCCTCTAGCTCCTTCAATACCCAATTTTCACGGGTGATGAGGTAATACTCGGCCAGCGCGGTCCCATAGAGGGTGTAGTCCCACGTGGGAAGCCCTTCTGATTTTGTTCCCCCGGTGCGCTCGGCCATCGCCTTCATCGCTTTTCTAACCTCGGACATGTAGCGTTTGTCGCCGCTTCCTAACAAAGCCATGGCGGCGAAGGCGTTGATGTGGGGGCGACTGCTCCAGGTGCCGTCGGGGAGTTGCGCCTTGCTGAGCCAGTCGCAGGACTGCTTGAAAAGAAGGTCGCTCTTCTTGCATTTGAACGGATAGGTTTCGGAAAATGCGCCGTATTCGAGCGGCACAAGCAGCTCCACCTGGATTTTCTTGCCACTTCGCAGAACGTCGAGCACCAGCTTCCCGGACAGCTTGCCCTGGCTTTCCTCCAAGGCCTCTGCGAAGTCCATCATCGGCCCCTGATAGCCGAACTTGCCCACGCCGTAGCCGAACTTGTGCGCGGTGGTGAAGGAGTCCTTGTTAGCACCAGTGATCTTGTCGCCCACCTCCAGCTTGCCGAAGGCGGGGCTGCGCTTGAATACGAACATCACCTTGAGCTTTGTCGGCTCCTCCTTGGTGATCATCGCCCGTGCGCCAGTGATGCCTAGATTGATATACCAACCGGGGACTTCGGCGTCTGGGCCGACCTCAGTTCTGAGATTCTCCCAAGGTGGGTTATCCAAGGACCAAGCTGGGTGGGCAGTGAGTAAAAAGAGGGCGAGCAGCGGAAGTTGCCGCATGGCACG
>JANMJQ010000066.1:0-3458 GCA_031371445.1 Akkermansiaceae bacterium | reverse complement strand
GTTTTCGCCATCGAGCGTGATCGAGCCTGCGGTGGGCCGGATAAGCTGCATGACGGACCGAGAGAGAGTGGATTTTCCGCAGCCGGATTCGCCGACGAGGCCGAGTATTTCGCCCTTTTCGACCTCGAGGCTGACCCCATCCACCGCCCGGATCGGCTGGGGGGCAGGGGCAAATATCGAGGCGCGGCGGCCGTGGAACTGGAGCTGCAGGTTCTCGATTTTCAAATAAGACACCCCGCGGACCTTGCACAAATCGCGCGCAACCGCACGACAAATCCTTGGTTTCATCAGCCCGCCGCGGATTTTTCGAGAGACAAGTTTGCGTCCCGCGGGCATTTAAGCGACAGATAGGCGCAGCCCAATGACCCAGCTTTTGATCGAACCCGCCCGTCGCACCGGTTGCGAGGATATTCCCGCACTCACCGAACTGCTCAAAGACGCGGCGCAACGCCAGCGCTCGCCCATCGATGAAGTGCTCGACGCCGGCATGGTCGATGAAGAGCGCTATCTCAAGGAACTCGCGAGCGAACTCGGCATGGAGTGGCTCGACAGCATTCCGATGCCCGATGTCCCCTTGCCCTTGCGTGAAGCCTGCGGCCCGCGCCTCGCATTGCGCCATCGCCTGTTGCCCGTTGCCATCGAAGGCGAGGGCGACCACAAGCGTTTGAAATTGGCGACCTTCGATCCCTTCAACCTCGTCGCCCGCCAGGCCGCGGCCCAGGAGTTGGCTTTGCCGATCGACTGGTGCATGGCCTCGCGCAAGCGATTGCACGAAGCATTGCGCCGGCTTTACGGGGTGGGTGCCGACACGTTTGAACAAATCCTCGAAGGCCGCGATTTCGACTACGACCAAATCGAAAGCGGTGAGGACGAAGCGAACGTCATCGACCAGGACGATGATGAGGAAGCGAGCGTCGTGAAGTTCGTGAACCAGATCATTCGCGAGGCCCTCGACCAGCGGGCGACGGATATCCACGTCGAGCCTCTTAGCACAAACCTTCGCATCCGCTACCGCATCGACGGTCGTCTCATCGAAGTGGCGGTGCCTGAAAACATCAAGGCGCTGCAAAGTTCCGTGATCGCGCGTCTGAAAATCATGGCGCGCCTCGACATCGCCGAACGCCGGATCCCGCAGGACGGACGGATCAACCTTCAGTTCGAAGGCGCGACCATCGACGTCCGGGTTGCCACCGTCCCCACGGTGGAAGGCGAGAGTGTTTCGCTGCGTCTGTTGAACCAGGAAAAATTCAACATCGCCAAGCTCGCGATGGAGCCATTCGTGCTCAAGAAAATCGAATCGCTGCTGCACCTTCCGAACGGCATTATTCTCATCACCGGACCGACCGGATCGGGCAAATCGACCAGCTTGTATTCCTTCCTAACAGAAGTGAACCATCCCGAGCGACGCATCGTTACCGTTGAAGACCCGGTCGAAAACAAACTCGTCGGCGTCATGCAGATCGCCGTGAAAAACGAGATCGGCCTGACCTTCGCCACCGCCCTGCGATCGATCCTGCGGGCCGACCCCAACATCGTGATGATTGGGGAAATCCGCGACCTTGAGACTGCGGAGATCGCGATCCGCGCTTCTCTAACAGGTCACTTGGTGTTCTCGACCCTTCACACCAACGACGCGCTCGGCGGCATCAGCCGTCTGGTGGACATGGGCGTGGAGCCCTTCCTTGTCTCGGCTGCGGTGCGCGCCTTCCTTGCGCAGCGGTTGGTGCGGCGTTTGTGCCCGCATTGCAAGGTGCCCCGCGACATCACCCCACAGGACCGCCGCGACCTCGGCATTCCACTGGATATTCCCGGTCAACCCTATTCGCCCAAAGGCTGCGACCGCTGCCGCATGACAGGCTTTTCCGGACGGCTTGCGATTTATGAAGTCATCCTCCTCACCCAGCCGATGCAGGAACTCGTCGCCCACCGCGCCCAATCCGTCGCCCTCCGCGCCCAGGCTGTTAGAGACGGCTACATCCCTATGCGCGAATACGGCTGGCACAAAGCCATGAAAGGCGAGACGACGATTGAGGAAGTCATTTCAGTGACCTCGTCGGATATTGGAGGGTTGGAATGATGTTAAATGTTATTGGTTAGTGGTTATTGGTATTAAGATTATCAATCTCTCTTCCCTAATAACTTATAACAAATAACAAATAACTTTTAACAAGCCCCATGCCCACCTTCGCCTACAAAGCGCTCGCCAACAACGGCACGGTCACGTCCGGTGAAATCGAAGCCATCGACCGGCCGGAGGCGTTGCGCGTGTTGGATCGCAAGGGCTTGCAGCCGGTGAATCTCAAGGAAACCGCGGGCGCCGTTTCCAACCGGAAGATCGCCGCCAATACCAAGGCGAAGGCCGAGGAAAAGGACCGGCCGGCGCCAAAGGCGGACGAGAAAGACCAGGCGATTCCCGATGGGCCGATCAAGCTCAAGCGGTCGGAGGTCGTGCTCTTCACCGAGGAGCTTTCCGACATGCTCAGCGCGGGTTTGCAGCTCGAACCGGCCCTCAAGTCGATGGAAAGCCGCCAGGAACTCGGCAACCTCAAGGCCGTCTCGTTCAAGATCCGCCAAATCGTTCGCGATGGTGTGAACTTTTCCGTCGCCCTGAAGAAGGTAAGCCCAAGTTTCGGCCCCTTGTATTGTTCGCTGGCTGCCGCCGGTGAAGCGTCAGGCGCGCTCGATACCATTCTCCAACGCCAGGCCCATTACCTCAAGACGCTGGCGGAACTGCAGAGCCGGTTGATTCTGGCGATGATTTATCCCGCCTTCCTGGTTCTCGCGGGCATTGGGGTTTCGATTGTTTTCGTCACCACCCTCATTCCCCAACTCACCGCACTCATCAAGAGCACTCCGGGCGGGAAAATTCCATTGGGTGCGGCGATACTTATCGCGGTTTCCAACTTTCTCTCGCATTGGTGGATCGTGATTGTCCTCGTGCTGATTGCCGTGGCGATTTTCTTCAAGGCGTGGAAAGAGAACGAGGCCAACAAGGGCACGTGGGACCGGTTGAAATTGAAGCTGCCTCTTCTCGGCCCGGTCATCACCAGCCGCTTCTATGTGCAGTTCCTTGAAACCATGGCGAACCTCGTGGGCAATGGACTGCCATTGTTGCGCGCCCTTGAACTTTCGCGCGATGCCACCCAAAACCGCTCGCTTCGCGTGGAGCTCGATAAAGTGATCGCCCAGGTCGGCGATGGCCGCGCGTTTTCAAAGGCGCTTATCCGCAACGGCGCTTTCCCTCCCCTGTTGATTGATATGATTTCCGTCGGCGAACAAACCGGCAAGATCGATGTCTCCCTGCGCCGGGCCGCCGAGCGCTTCGACAAGGAACTCGACAAGGACCTTCAGCGCATCATGGCACTCATCATGCCGAGCGTACTCATCCTCATGGCCGGCCTCATCGGCACGATGGCTTATCTGATGATCACCGCCATCTTCCAGACGATCTCGAATCT
>JANMJQ010000062.1:0-9064 GCA_031371445.1 Akkermansiaceae bacterium | reverse complement strand
AAATACCGCGGCAAGTATGACATCGGCTGGGACAAGCTGCGTGACATGCGATACAACAAGCAACTTGCTTCGGGATTGATCCCCGCCGCATGGAAGATGTCGCCGCGCGATTCCGATGTGCCGGCATGGGATTCGCTGGATGAAAAGCAGCGCTCCGAATGTTCGCTGCGAATGGCCGCTTATGCCGGAGCGATTGATCGCATCGACCAAAAAATCGGCGACCTGGTGGCGGATCTTAAAAAGAACAACACCTACGACAACACGCTCATCCTCTTCCTCTCCGACAACGGCGCGTGCGCGGAAGGCTCGTTGCTTGGCATCGGCGATCCCGTGAAAGACCGCGCGCCAAATACACCGCTCAACCTTCCAAGCTACGGCAAGGCCTGGGCGAACGCATCGTCCACTCCCTATATTTTATACAAACACCATGCCCATGAAGGCGGATCGAACACACCCTTCATCGCCCATTGGCCGGCGCGCATTGCGGCGAGCCGCGATTGGTTCCGCGAACCCGCGCAGCTCATTGACGTCATGCCAACCGTGGTAGCTCTAACAGGTGCGGCCTATCCTGAGAATTTCAATGGCCACGCGATCCTCCGTGGCGATGGTGTTCCGTTGCTTCCCGCGTTCGATGGCAAATCGCTGGAACGGAAGTCGCCGTTGTGCATCGAGCATGAGAACAACGCCTTTGTCAGGGATGGTGAATGGAAACTCGTCGGCGAGGATGTTGCGCCGCCACGCGGCCTGCAAACCGGCAAATGGAAGCTCTTTCACATGAGCGAGGATGGCACCGAACTCAACGATCTCGCCGCGAGCATGCCGGACAAAGTCAAAGCCATGTCCGATCAATGGCAGCAATGGGCGTCGCGTGTCGGCGTCTACCCGAAACCAGTTCCAAAGGCTGCGAAGAAAAATGGCAATGAGTGAGCGACCGAATGCCCGCATGAAGATCCTTTCCAAAAATCTGCTCATTCTCGCGTCCGCGGGATCCGGCAAAACATTCCAACTGGCCAACCGAATCATCGGCCTGGTGGCGCTCGGCGTCGCACCGGAAAAAATCGTCGCGCTGACATTCACCCGCAAGGCCGCGGGTGAGTTCGCGGATTCCGTTCTCACCAAACTGGCCAAGGCTGCGGGAGATCCGGAAGCCGCGGCCGGCTTGCGGGACGGGCTGAGCCTGGACGACGTGGATTTCAGCGCGGTGCTGGAGCGGGTGATCCGGTCTTTGCCCGGGCTTACCTTGGGAACGCTCGACAGCTTCTTCGCGCGCGTGGTGCGAGGATTCCAGTACGAACTGGGTCTAACAGGTGGCAAGTTCACTCTCCTGGAAGGTGCGCGTGCTGCCGCCGCGACCGATGACATCCTCGCGGCACTGCTCGGCGAAGCGCTCGACAACGAAACGGGCGACGAATTTTTGCGGGCCTTCCAACGCGCGAACTTCGGCAAGGAAGAACAAGGCGTGCTCAAAGGTTTGCGCGATTTCGTGGACCGCTGGCAAAGCCGTTACCGCGCGGCGCTCGAGGTCGAGTGGGGTCCGCATGCATTGGCGGGCGTTCGCGTGGAGGATTGGGAACAACAGAAGAGCGAGCTTGCGGGCATCGTGATGCGGGGGCTCGGGGACATCGATTTCACCCAAAAGGATCAGCGAAAAGCGCTGGAAGCCGCACTGGATTCCTTGCAAGCCCACAGCATCGGCAGCGGCAGCTTGAACGATCCTCCAGCCCTGCTGGAAAGAATTCTCGATGCCTGGCAAAGCGATGGAGCGGTGCAGCTCAAATTCCAACGCAAGGAATTTTCCATCGCCGGACCCGCGGGTGACGCATTGCGGCGTTTGGTAAAACTGGCTGCACGCTGCGAGATGGCGGCTGCCGTCGAACGCACCCGCGCGGTCCGCGACATGATCGCTGTTTATGACGCGCGCCGTGAAACCCAACTGCGCGGCCGCGGCCTGCTCGGCTTCGACGACGTCAAGATTCTGATGGGTGCCTGGGCGAAAAACGAGGATGCCCGGATCTGGCGCGAGGCCGTCGACTACCGCCTGGGCGCGCGGCACGAACATTGGCTGCTCGACGAATTCCAGGATACCAGCCGCGGCGAGTGGACGGGCTTGCTGCCCTTGATCGACGAAGCGGCGGCAAGCGATGGCGAAGGTACGGTGTTTATCGTAGGTGACCGCAAGCAGGCGATCTACGGCTGGCGCGGCGGCGATGTGGGTCTGTTCGACGACGTGATCGGCCGTTACGAAAATCTCAACGTCGAACCGATGGCCGAGTCGTGGCGCTCGTCACCCGAGGTGCTCGCATTAGTGAACACAGTATTCGGCGACAATGCTACGATGAGTGGTCTGTTCGGCCCTGATGCAACCGCGAAATGGCAATGGGATCCGCATGTCTCATCAAAGCCGCTCGCCGATCCCGCCATGCGGGGGGAAGCGAGGGTTGAAGTGGTCGAGGACAAGTGGGAAGGCCGGCTCGAGCGATTAGAAAGTCTGTTAGAAGAGCTGGGCATCGGCCAACGAAACCTGAGTTGCGGGATCTTGGTTCGCAGCAACACGCTGGTGGCAGAGATCGCCACCGAGTTGCGAGCGAAGGGATTCGACGTGATTGAGGAAGGCCAGCGCGAGCCGTCGAAGGACAATCCCGTGGGTGTTGCGATCGGGCATTTGCTCAAATGGCTGGCAAATCCGGACGACAACTTCGCGGCCGGGGTGCTTGCGATGTCACCCTTCGCGGCAAGCCAGCGCGCGGAATTTGGCGAGCATTGGCAGCGGACCTGGGAAGAACTTACCGCGCGTGCCGCCGCATCGGGCTTCGCGGAAATGATCGCGCATGTGATCCGACCGCATTGGGCAAGCTGGTCGGATTTCGGCAAGCGCCGCGCGGGCGACATCATGACGGCGCTGGGGGAGTTCGATGCCCAGGGCGGCACGTCACCCCGTGAAGCCGCGGATTGGATCGAGCGCTTGCAAGTTTCGCAAAGCCCCGGCAGCGCGGCGGTGCAGGTGATGACCATTCACAAGGCGAAAGGACTCGGTTTCGATGTCGTGATTTTGCCCGAGATTCCCAACAAGGCGACGCCCGAGTCGCAGCGTTTCACCGTCGCGGAAGGCGAGGGTTGGATCAGCCAAACCCCCCCGCAATGGGCGCGGTCATGGGTGCCGGAAATGCGCGAGGCCGAAGCAAGCTGGTCGGCGGTGCAGCGGCATCAGGATTTCTGCATGCTCTACGTCGCACTCACCCGTGCGAAACGCGGGCTCTACATTCTGTTAGACAAGCCGTCGAAATCGCAGCCGGAGGACAAGGCATCGCTGGCAAATTGGCTCGCGAGTTCGATCCGGTCCACCGGCGAGGTTGGTGTCGTCTATCAATCAGGATCATCCGACTGGATCGACAATGTGCGAAACGAAACGAAGGCCCGTGAAATCGCCAGCGCCCCGCGATTGGCAACTGGCACGCCGCGCCGCGAACGGAAAACGCCAAGCATCGCGAAGGCGAAAGCGGGCGCTCCAATCGCACGCTCGCCCGGTGGCATGAAGTTCGGCACCGCGGTGCACGAGGCGTTTGAATGCGTTGCGTGGATCGATGAAAGCGCTCCCAAACTGCCACCGGGCGAAGGCGGCGAGACGGTGAGAAAATTGCTGAACGTGCCCGCGATCCGCGCGATCTTTGAACGCAAGGGCCGCAACGTCACCTGCCTCCGTGAGCAAGCGGTCGATGCCGTGCTCGATGGTGCATGGCTGAGTGGAGTGATCGACCGGCTGCATCTTCATCGCGACGGCAAGGCCGTGACGCGGGTGGAGATCATCGATTTCAAAAGCGATTTTGTTGACGATTTGTCCACACTGAACGCCCGCTATGGTCCGCAGATGCAGGCTTACCGGGAGGTGATGCAAGGGGCATATCCTGCGGCAACCGTTGATTGCGTATTGGTTTCGACGCACTTGGGTACCGTAACCGCGATCTAGCCACTCAACGCATTGCCAAGCGCGAGATCATTGTTTTTAATCGGCGGATGAACGCGTCGCAAACCACGCATGCCGCCTTGCAGCGGTGGGTCGATGAAACAACCGCCTTGTGCACACCGGATCGCGTCGAATGGTGCGACGGCTCGCAAGCGGAATGGGATCGTCTGACATCGCTGATGGTGGAGAGCGGCATGTTCGTGCGGCTTGATCCGACCAAGCGGCCGAATTCATTCCTTGCGCGCTCGGCGCCGTCGGACGTTGCGCGTGTCGAGGACCGCACTTTCATTTGCTGCAAGCGTCCCGATGAAGCGGGGCCGACCAACCGCTGGGCAGACCCGGCGGAAATGCGAGCCACTCTAACAGAAAAGTTCCGCGGCTCGATGAAGGGGCGTACGATGTATGTCATTCCATTTTGCATGGGCCCGCTCGACTCGCCGCTGGCGAAGATCGGTGTGGAAATTTCCGACAGCCCCTATGTCGTCGTCAACATGCGGATCATGTGCAAGATGGGATCGCATGTGTTGAAGCGCCTTGAGGATGAAACGAGCGGCGTTGCTCCTAAAAAACGCGACGGCCACGCGCAATACATTCCCTGTCTCCACTCCGTCGGCGCGCCGCTGGCACCCGGACAAGCCGATACGGCATGGCCCTGCAACGACGACAAATACATCGTCCATTTTCCCGAGACCCGCGAGATCATGTCCTATGGCTCGGGCTACGGCGGCAACGCACTGCTCGGAAAAAAATGCCTGGCGCTGCGCATCGCTTCCAACATCGCCCGCGAACACCAATGGATGGCGGAGCACATGCTCATTGTCGGCATCCACGCGCCCGATGGCACCAAGACTTATCTAACAGCCGCGTTCCCCTCGGCCTGCGGCAAAACCAATCTCGCGATGCTGGTGCCGCCGAAGTCCTACATCGACGCCGGTTGGAAGACCTCGATCGTCGGTGATGACATCGCCTGGCTGTGGCCGCATGCGGATGGCAAGCTGCATGCGATCAATCCGGAAAACGGCTTCTTCGGTGTCGCGCCCGGCACCGCGTATTCGACGAACTCCATCGCGATGGAGACGATGAAGAAGAATAGCATCTTCACCAACGTCGGTCTGACAGATGATGGCGATGTCTGGTGGGAAGGCATGACGCCCGAGCCGCCGGCGCATTTGATCGACTGGACCGGCCAAGAATGGACGCCCGGTTGCGGACGCCTTTCCTCGCATCCCAACGCGCGCTTCACAGCGCCTGCCGTGCAGTGTCCGACGATCGATCCGGAGTGGCAGAACCCGGATGGCGTGCCGATCGATGCCATCGTTTTCGGCGGACGCCGGCCCACCACGATGCCGCTCGTCTATCAGGCCTTCAACTGGAGCCATGGTGTTTATGTGGGTGCGACCATGGGTTCCGAAACCACCGCCGCCGCCGTGGGGCAGATCGGCAAGGTCCGCCGCGACCCGATGGCGATGCTGCCATTCTGCGGTTACAACATGGGATCGTATTTCGCGCATTGGCTGGAGATGCGCCGCTATCTGAAAAACCTGCCGCGCTTTTTCCATGTGAATTGGTTCCGCAAGGACGAGAACGGAAAATTCCTGTGGCCCGGTTACGGTGAGAACATGCGCGTCCTCGAATGGATCGTGAAACGTTGCAAAGGTGAGGCCGCGGGCTATGAAACGCAGATCGGATGGACCCCCGCGTTCGAGGATTTCAACATCGAGGGCCTCGAGGGCTTCACCGAAAAAATCTACGACCAGGCGATGGCCTTCAACCGCGCCGAGTGGAAAGCCGAACTCGTCAGCCAGGCCGAGCAATTCATCGAACTCTACGACTGTCTGCCAAAGGAACTTGTGTTTCAACGTGAACTGCTCGCTGCGCGCCTGATCTAACTGTAGCGTCGGTCTGTGACCGTCGCTGTTCGCAGTCCTTCGCTTAAAAGTCACCGACGCTCATCCTACTTCGCTCGATGAGCTACGAAGGACGAGTAGAGACGCCGCTACAGCTCAATACCTCATCACCCGCGATAGAAAGCGCTGGCATAGTGCGGACTTCGGCGCGCCGAACAAGTCGGCGGGTGCGGATACTTCTTCGATCTTTCCTGCGGCGACAAAGGCCACGTGATCGGCGACCGCTTTCGCGAAGCCCATTTCGTGGGTGCTTAAAATGATGTCCTGTCCGGCTTCCGCGAGTTCCTGGATCAATTCCAATACCTCCGCGGTCATCTCGGGATCGAGCGCAGAAGTGGGTTCGTCGAGGAACAGAATTTCGGGCTGATGCGCGACCGCGCGGGCTATGCCGACACGCTGCTGCTGGCCGCCCGACATTTGCGCTGGAAGCTTGTCCGCATGGTCCAGCAGGCCGAATCGATCCAGCGCCTCCGCGGCGATTTCATGAGCCTTCGCGGGCGCATGTCCATGGACTTTTTCAAGCGGCAGGGCGATGTTGCGGCGGGCTGTTAGATGCGGGAACAAATTGAATTGCTGGAACAGAAATCCATTGCGCCGGCGGTATGCCTGTAGTGCGGCGGCGTCCTTCACGAGCGGCTCGCCATTGATTTTCACCGTGCCTGAATCCGCGGTTTCCAAGCCACCGAGGACGCGCAGCAAAGTGCTTTTCCCGCCACCGGAAGGGCCTATCAACACCAGCACACGCGCCTCCTCGACAGGCAATGACAGGCCGTCGAGCGCACGGGTGGCGCCATAACATTTCGTCAGGTTGGTGACTTCAAGTTTCATGGCGAAAACGTTTTTCCAACCAATGCGACAGCCACGCGACCGGCAGGGTCAGGATCAAATAGCCGATCGCCAATGGCACATAACCCTCGAGGCCCGCATACGAGCGCGAGATGAAATTTTTCGTGTTATAAAAATACTCCGCGACGCCGATGACATTCAACAACGACGAGTCCTTGATCAGCGATACAAACAAGCCCGCCACCGCCGGCAACACGCGGCGCAATGCCTGCGGGAATATCACATAACGATAGATCTGCACCCGGCTGAAGCCCACCGCGCGCGCGGAGTCCCATTGCGTCCGTGGAATGCTATCGACACCGCCGCGCAGGATTTCACCGAGATAAGCACCTTCGAACAGCGACAGCAGCAAGACACCGATCACCAGCTTGTCGTCGAAGCCATGATCTCCCAGTGACCGTGATGCCAATGGCGCGAAGATGACGAAGTAGCCGAACAATAGATGCACCAGCAGTGGCGTGTCGCGGACGAACTCCAGGAAAGCCCGGCAGGTCCAGCGCACCGCCACCAGCGGCGAGCGTTGGCCGAGCATGAACAACAGGCCGAAGAAGGTGCTACCCGCGAGCGCCGCGAAGGAAATTTCCAATGTCACCAGCCAGCCGCGCCATAGCGTTTCGCGGTATTCCCAGGCCTTGGTCCAGTTCGTCTGCTTGCCCAGCGAGGCAAAGACCACCGTGCAGGCAAACGCTGTTAGAACCAGCAGTCCCGCCGCAAAGACGATGTTGGCGATTTGCTGGCGGCGCGTCATCCGATGGGACCGTTATCGCAAAATGAAAGGGATGCCGGAAGCCTCGAGAAATTTCTTTTCGTCCCGCAGATACCGCTCGCCCAATTTCCCGAAGCCATCATCCGCCCGGAACTTGTCGATGAAGGCGTTCACTTTTCCGCGCAGGTCGTCGTTGCCCTTGGCAATCGCGATGGCCCATGACTCTTCGACGATCGGCTTCAGCAAGCCGCGCGTCGTTGCCGCGTTTTCCTTGGCATATTGGTAAATACTGAGCTGATCGTAGATGAAGGCATCCGCCCGGCCCTGCACGACCTCTAGCACACAAGCGGTCTGATCCTCGAAGACCACCCGCTTGGCATTCGGCAAATGCTGGATCGCATACGTTTCGCCCGTCGTCGCCGCCTTCGCCGCAATCACCGTGCCGGGCTTTTTCAGGTCATCGATGCCTTGCACCTTTGAATCCTTCTTCACCAACATCGCAAGGCCGGTGAAGGCATAGGGGTTCGAGAAATCGATCGACTGCCGCCGCTCGTCGGTGGCGGTCATCGAGGAAATGATCAGGTCGATGTTGCCCGTTTTCAATGCCGGGATCAGGCCCGAGAAATCCATCGGCACGATCTTCAGCGGCCGGCCGAGATCCTTCGCCAGGGCCTCCGCCATCCGCACGCCGACACCATCGGGGTTGCCGGCTTTGTCCTGCATTTCAAAGGGCGGATAGCTCAGGTCCATGCCGACGCGCAAGGGTTCGCCGGAGCCCGTTGAAGAGCCTTTGCCACTGCATCCGCCAACAAGCAGCAGCGCGACGAGGCCTAAGAATTTGCGACGGAGAAGCATGGGCGCAGGGTAGCGATTTGCGAGCCATGTCCAACTAAGAAACCAGAGACCAGAGACCAGATGAAAAGCGCCTGGAGCAGCGCCACTACTTCCTTGGTGCGGGGAGACGTTGTGGTGGGCTGCTTGATCCGTTGGCGAGTCGTTCCGCCTCTTCCGCCTTCTCCAATTTCACCGACCCATCCACCCTCAGAACCACCTCTTTGGCGCCGATTTCCGGCGAAATCAGCAGCAGTGCTGAGGGCGCGCTGGAATCCGCGTTCGGATAATAAAGCCAGTCGCCGGAACTGCTGCGCGGCATCTGGAGCAGGGTTGCCACCGGCTTTGACCCGCCCTCCGATTTCAGATCATTGAGATCGGCGGGATACTTGCCATCCGAAATCTCCTGCTCCGCCAGCATCAATCCAATCTGGCGAACGTTGTTCATGATCTCGCTCTGGTCCGCCTTCTGGTGCTGGCGAATAAGCAACGGCGCCGCCATGCCGGCAGCGGCCGCAATCACGATGATCGCCGCGTAGAGTGCCACAACGATGTAGCCCAGGATGAGCCCCGCCTTGGCCTGCCCCGCGCCGCCGATCTGGTGGTTCGACTGCTTGATCTGCGACATCGCGAGGTGACCGGTGACGATCGCCGGAACTGCCGTGATGCAGGTGGGAATCGCAAGGATGCCAAGGATCATGCTGGTGGTGGCGAGCCCCGAGGCCGGAGGGGGATACATTGCTGGCGGAGGAGGAGCCATTTCGGTCATTACCCAAGCAACAAGATTCACCTCGCGATGTCGAGATTCTAGAG
>JANMJQ010000039.1:0-1906 GCA_031371445.1 Akkermansiaceae bacterium | reverse complement strand
CCTTGTCTACCTCGTGCGCCAGAAAACCAAGCGCCCGGATCTGACTCTGGGAAATGACTGGCAGGCCGGCCTCGCCGAACGCTGCACCGTTGCCCAGCTCGCGCAGATCCGGAACACCGTCATCAACCGCATCGCCGCCGTTGAAGGCCGTGGCGAGACCCGCAACCGGAACACGCGCCAGGGATCGAAAGCCGCCAAGCAGGCCCGCTCCGCGGGCGAGATTGCCCCGCGCGCAAGCGTCCAATTCTGACCCCTTGCAATGCCCCTGAACATCCGATGCAACGAACCTGCAGACACGCGATTTTGTCTCAACTCGGCTGCAAATCGGCGTTTTTCGGCCTCTTTTTCTCAGATCGGCCCGCTTGCCGGTCAAAACCCATAACTCGCTGACTTTCGGGCGATTTTTGCCTTTTTCGGGCGTTTTCGGGTTTTCTCATATCCTTTGGCAAGGCTCTATAGGAGATGAAGCGCGAATCTTTGAATTTTCAGACACGCTCTTAATCCACAATCTTCCATCCCCTATCTCCGATCCCCTATCTCCGATCCCCTATCGCCAATCCTCTTCCCATAGTTCTTGTCACATGCCGGAGCGGAACGTATTTCAAACAGCGATGCCCGATGGTTTTGGATTTCCGCGACGGGTTTGGTTCATCGGCTTCGCGGGTCATCGCGAAATTGCCGACCGCGCCGCCGCGAAGGAGGCCATCGCGCGGGAACTGGCCATCGTCCGAAAAACCTTGCCGGGTGAAGCGATCGGTTTCTCCAGCGCTGCGGCAGGGGCTGACTTGTTATTTCTCCAGGCCTGTCGCGAGGCCGGACTGAAAACGGTGGTGATGCTGCCCTTCGCGAAGGAACGCTTTCGCGCGGATTTCGATAACGAGGACGAATGGCAGGCAGCGTGTCACGAAATTGAAGCGGCGTGGTGGTGCGAAGTGACACCGGGCGGTGAGGAAGCTCCCGCGGCCTATCATGTCGTTGCGCGCGAAGGATTGGAAATTTCCGATCGGATGTTGTTCCTTTGGGACGGCAAGGAAGCCCGCGGTCTGGGCGGGACGGCGGAAACGTTGACAGAAGCGGTCGCACGCAAAATTCCGTCGCGCGTCATCGATTCCACCAACCTGCAGGCGTCATGGAAAATTCCCCCACCATCGCAGCCCATTGTGGCACATGACGAAGATCTGCCGCCCGCCCGGGATGTCAGGGAGCTTTTTGAAAAACTGGATCACAGGGCCGCGCACTTTGCCCCGCGGTCAAGGTGGTTTGCCGCGGGATCGATGTCGCTCAACCACTCGGCCACTGTCTTTCAGGCCTTCCTGGTGGCCCTCCTGATGGCGGCCGAGGAGGTGGGCACCTTTGTTAAATTCCTGATGGTGACGATCGCCACCTTGCTGCCATGGGTCGGCGGAAAATTCCGCTGGCAGGAGCGCTGGGTGCGCGACCGGGTGCGGGCGGAACTGCTGCGGTCGCTGCTCTGCTCGCACGAACCGGGCAGTCCATTGCATTCGCCGGCGCTGGAACTATTCGGCCGCGAAAAGGTGTTCTTGCGCACGGCCGCCATGCAACTGGTGAAGGAACGCCGCGGCTGGGAAGCCGCTCGCGACGAATACCTGACCGCAAGGGTCGATGGCCAGATCGCCTATTTGACATCGAAGGGCGAGCTTGCCGCGAAATGGCTGGGGCGGTTCCGCAAGGCATTCTGGATTGCCTCCTGGGGCGCGATCATTTCAGGCGGCTACATTTTCACCACCGCATACCTTCACTCGCGTCTTCACCTGCGCTGGGACGGGCCGTTGAATTTTTTCGCGGTTGGCTTGCCCAGTGTAGCGGCGTGGTGTCTGGCAATGATCTCCGTGTTCGAATTCAAACGCCGTGCCGCGCTTTACAGCCAGTTGGTCGAGGAACTACA
>JANMJQ010000035.1:0-10328 GCA_031371445.1 Akkermansiaceae bacterium | reverse complement strand
CTGGAACGCAATGCGGCAGGGAATGTTCGCCTTGATGATGCCGGTCACGACATCCGCGCGTGGCGTCTGCGTGGCGATGATCAAATGGATGCCGGCCGCGCGGGCTTTCTGCGCAATGCGGGCGATGCACATTTCCACATCCGCCGGAGCGGTTTGCATGAGGTCGGCAAGCTCGTCGATGAGAACAACGATGTAGGGGAAGCGATCGGGAATCTTGTCTTCGAAGAGTTCGGCTTCCTCTTCATCGGCTTCGGGCCCGAGTTCGCCGGACTCCAACGCGCTGGCAATCGATTCGATGTCCTCATCGCTCACCAACTCTTCGGCTTCAAGCTCCTCAACCACCACTTCGGCCTTCTCCGGACGGATGCGGCCATTGAAGCTGTCGAAATTGCGGACCCCCTCGCGCGCGAAAATGCGATAGCGCTTTTCCATTTCATTCACCACCCACTTCAACGCGGCGACGGTCTTCTTCGGATCGGTCACCACCGGCACGACAAGATGCGGAAGGCGGTTATACATCTGCATTTCGACGACCTTGGGATCGACCATGATGAAGCGCAACTCGTCAGGGCTGAACTTGAAGAGCATCGAAGCGATGATCGAGTTGATGCAAACCGACTTGCCCGAGCCGGTGGCACCAGCGACTAACAAATGGGGCATCGCCGCGAGATCGCCGATGACGGTCTTGCCATAAACGTCCTTGCCGAGTGCCAGCGGGATCTTCTTTTTCGCAGAACTGAACTCAGGATCATGTAAAAGTTCATGCAGCGGCACGGAAACTTTCTGCAGGTTGGCGATCTCGATGCCGACGGTGTCCTTGCCGGGAATCGGCGCGAGAATGTTGATGCGCTCGGCACAAGTGGCGCGGGCAAGGTCGGCCTCCAACTGCGAGATCCGTGAAACACGGAGGCCGGTAGAGGGATAGATTTCGTAGCGTGTAATCGTTGGACCACGGGTGATGTCACCGGCCGTCACTTCGATGCCGAAGGCCTGCAGGGTCGCAATGATTGTGCGTTGCGTCGCCAGCAACTCGTCGCGATTGGCTTCGGGAGCCTCCACCGTTTCATCGACGTCGAGCAGGTCGAACCCGGGGCGGTCATAGTTCTCAAAGCCGGTGACGGAAAGGGACTGATGACCGACCGGCTGCTTCCGGTCAAAGGGTTTCGCTCCCGGCGCGTGGGCATCGTTGATACGGCGCTGGGACGCATCGATGATCTGTGGGACCGGCGTCTCACGCAGCGCCAACTGCGGCTGTTGTTCATCCTCTGCTCTAACAGCAACCGCCGCCTTGCTGGTCTCGCGTTCCTTGCGCCGTTGTTCGCGCTGGCGATCCCGTTCAGCCACCATGTCCGCCTCGCGCGCTGCGATTTTCGAAGATTCCGAACGGCTCTCCTGCCACTCGTTGAACTTCCGGCGCGAAAGCCGGTAGCAGGCTTTGGTGAACTGGATCGGTTG
The DNA here is from genome assembly GCA_031371445.1 of Akkermansiaceae bacterium. Taxonomy (GTDB): domain Bacteria; phylum Verrucomicrobiota; class Verrucomicrobiia; order Verrucomicrobiales; family Akkermansiaceae; genus Luteolibacter. The sequence goes on along the minus strand of JANMJQ010000035.1, from coordinate 8,873 downwards.
CTGCCCGGTAAGCATGATGAGCGCGACCAGATAGACCGCGCTTGTTAGAATGAGCGTGCCGGGCGCCCGCAGGAGCTTCAGGAAAATTCCTTCGGCGAGCCCATAGCCCACGACTCCGCCGGGTCCGATGATGCGGCATCGCAGACGCCACTCTTCCAACACGCCTGCCGCATGGAGCCACACCGCACCTGTTAGAAGAAGCGTGACAAAGCCCATCACAGCGCGCGGCCAGAGGCGCTCGTTGAGCGCGATTTTCAAAATTCCAAACCAGATGAAACCGATCGCCACCAGCCAACCCGCCGCGCCGAAGAGGAACAACAGGAGGAATGCCAGCACACCTCCGACCGGGCCAATGAGGTTCACCCCTTCCGCTCCGGATGGATCGGAAAAATTGGCGAGGAACGAACCAATAATCGGAAGATGGCCGGGCCCGCGCAGGTCGGCCGGGCTGTAACGAATGAGGGAAAGCAGCAACAACAGGCCACTGGTGATCCAGATGATGCCGGTGATCTCGTTCGACCAGCGACTGGGTTCGGGGACCTCGCCGCGCTTTTTGTTGTCCTTGCCTGCCATGAAATTGCGTCGGCGGATCATCTCCCGGGACGCCCGCCGGGGCAAGATTGTTTTCGAAGTCCGGAAAATAAGGATTTCCCAAGCAATTTGGGCTTGGTCCCCCTCCCCGCCCGGCCAATTTCGCAGGGTGCGCCTGCTGAGTTTCCAAATCCCCGAGCCGGTTGCCGGGGCGGTGTTGCCCGAAATGGCTGGGATCGTCGGACCCGAGGAGGCGGCCCGGCGCTATCGGGCGACCGTGGTCACCACGCTCCGTCAACTCCGTGGCTTGGCCAATGCGCGGTTGCGATTGGTGGTCGATCCGGGCGATGCGGATGAAGCCGTGCGATTCTGGCTACTACCGCGGTTGGCAGATTCGTGGCAGCAAAGCGACGGCGTGTTTCAAAGCTCCGGTTGGGAAATCGATTTCGGCGGGACCAGCGACGGCTTCGATGCCCATGCGCGGGGCGAGATTTTGTGTCCTTGGCTCGGTGCGCGTTGGGTGCATGCCGCGATGCTTGGCTTGGGCTCGACCACAAGCGAAGTCCGCGGACAAGCGTCGAACGGAGGAATCTATTTTCACGCAAAATCGCTCAAGCATCACGACGCCGAACCGCGACTGCTGCCCGAGGTTCCCGTGATCCGCAATGTGGAGGACTGGGATGAAGCGCTGGCGAGCGTGTTGGGAGCGTCGCTGAAGAAGGCGTGGGAGGAGGAGGGCTAATTCTTCGCATGTAGTCCCTCCTTCAGGTGGACATTCATGAAGAGCCACCTGAAGGAGGAACTACTTACGAAGAAAAGAATTTACGCACGTCCCATTCTTCTCGCTCCGCCCATCGCTCCTAACAGAAGGCACAAGCCGATGCCTGCCCAGGCGACGCGTTGCCCGTCGCGCTTGAGTTCGATGTTGATCGACATCGGCCGCTTGCCATCGACTTGCACGCTGCGGCCGAAGACGAGGACGGTGCCGCGTTCGGGAAGCGTGACATCGATCGCAGCAGGTGCGGGTTCCGCCGCAAGCTGCTGGGTTACGATGCGGTTGGCGATGTCCTTCAGCGCGGCGTTTTCATCGGCGGTGTTTCCTTCGAGAAATTGCTCATACTGCTTCGGGTCGTAATTGTAATCGCCGCGGAGAACCGGATTCGCTTCGGTCGCGCGATCGAACTGGGGTTTGTTGCCCTGTGCGACGTTGCCGGCATTGTCCAGGACCAGCTTCTGGCGGCGGGTGTTGAGTCCAAGGACCGCTTGCTGGGTCTTGAGCTGGCGGAGTTGCACGCGGGCATCCTCGCCGGAAGCGGCGTCGAGCTGGTTGCTGCGGACGGCGTTGCTGAAGGCGTTGCTGGCTTTTTCCTGGTCTCCGGCGGCCAACCAACCGTTCGCTTGATCTAACAGAGCAACGGCGCTTTTCGAATCGGTCTCCTTTTTGTTCTGAACGAACGATTGGTAGTCCTCAAGCTTGAATGTGCCTCTCGCCGATTGCTCCCTCAAATCGAAGTCGCCGTCGTGATCCGTCATGTGCCAGCCTTCGGGCACCAGCACGCGCCATGTTAGATTTTCCATGGGCACGTTGAGGATCGGTCCCTCAAGGCGTTTGCCCTTGGAAGTTCCCGCCGAATAAACGAAGCGCACCGTCGCGGGCCGGCCGACCTCGGGTGATGGAAATACATAGAACAACCACTCGCCGCCCTCGCGGACCAAGGTCACACCCTCGTCATTCACCAACACATTGAACAGCGCGGCACCGGCCGGCAGTTTGAGGCGCAGGGTATCCTTGCCGACAACTTGCATCTTCAAATCGACGGCTGTCAGAGCATCGCCCGTGGGTGACATCAGAGTTGTTAGAGTTCCTTCGCCGACACGGAGTTTTTGCAGATCCGCGAGCTCATGGCGTTTGAGGATGATTGGCAGCGGGCCTTCGGGATCGGCGACACGGAAGGCCATCAACGGCGCGACATTGCCCGCCGCGGGCCCAAGCGAGGACTGGACGACCGCCCAATCGGTGCGCTGCCAGCCGCGTGGAATCGTTCCGGGTTCCAGTTCCAATCTGCCCCCGGCGCGGACTGCGACGAAATAGGAAAGCTGGCGCACGCGATCCAACACCACGGGCTCGATGACTTCGTTCGCCCCTTCCTTGCTGGCACGTTGGTATTCCAGGACAACGCTCGTCTCGCCCGCAACACCGCGTTGGAAACGGATTTCACGAAGGCTTGCGTCTCCATCCACCGGCACCAAGTCCGCCACTGCCGGACCGCTGGCGCGGACGGTGGATGCCGCCGTTGCATCAAGACCAGGGATGCGGACACGCAGCGACTTGAGCGCGGAGTTCTCGATCTTATAATTGATCACCACGCGGCTCAGCATCTGGCCTTCGCGCAAGGTCGCCTCATGAAACACCTGGGCGGTGACCCATGGTTCAAGACGGCTGATGGCCAAGCGAAGATCCCAGTCGCTTTGCAAAATCCGATAAGCCAACGCACCGGGCCGGACCGCCGCGCGCGCCGAATCGTGCTGCGCTTCTGCCAGTGATTTCGGATCCACTTGCGAAACGTTTTTGCGTTCGACCGCGCGCACTTGCAGGCCGCGTTCGGGAACGACGGTGACCATCCCCGTTTCACGCGACGCATCCTTCAACGAAAGCCGCGGAACCTGCCATTTCTCCTGACTGCCCGGCGGACGGCCTGTCATCGTCAGGCTGAACACGCGCGTGCCCATCGTTCTTTCTGTTAGATGCAGCGTCACCAGTCGGCCGGTTGCGGTTTTCGTTTCGGTCCAATGACTGAGTCCTTCGCCAGTCGCGCTTTCAATGTCGAGGCCATCAGGAACATCAACCACCAGCCTGAACACACCCGCACGCGTGATCGAAACCACAAGGTCGGTTGCCACTACCAGACGGTCGTCACCCAGCGAAACCAATTGCCATGACTCAGCCCGCAACTCAGGTGCGACGGCGGAAACCTTGACATGCGCCACAGCGGCGGCGGGGCCATAACGGAACGAATGCTGCAACAACACCAGGGCATTTCCATCCTTGTCCTTCGGCAACAATCCGCGGTCGAAGTCTTCCGCATTCACACGCGACAAGCCTTCGACCTCCACGGTCTCAGGTTGAGCTTCATCGCCGAATGCCAGCGCGAGATAGCCAATTTCACCCGCGGCTCCAATGACTCGCAGCGGTTCGAGATTGAGATCGACCGGCAGAACTCCGGCACCGCGCTGGGTTTCGATGGTGAGTTCAAATGCCTGGTCCTGTGCGGGCTCGATCGGCACACGCAGTTCCCGTTTCTCCGGATCGAAACGCCATGATCCCGCCGGGCCGTCGGAGACATCGCTCACCGTGAAACCGTCGGGGACTTTCAACAACAGCGAGCCAACGCGACCTTGTGCGGGCCGGATCGATACGCGATGCCGGCCATTCACCACACCGGGTCCTGGCAAAAACAAGTTGGAAACTTCGGCGAAATACTTGGTCTCCTCGGCACCCACATCGCGTTGTTTTGGACGTGCCTGGATGATCACCGGATCCGCGGGACCCAACACCATCACCGCGCCGCTTTCGTTGGCGGAGCCAGCCAGTGGAGTTACCCGCGCGGCTCCTGGTGAGAAAAATTCCCAGCCCGCCTGATCCCAATGCAAGGTGACCTGTCTCAAAGCAGCGGGTCCGCCGGGCAGTTCGAATCCCTTTTGAAAATCCCCCGCGGGCATCTCGAAGGTGGCCTTGCCTGTTAGACGGCCGGCATTTTCCGCGACCATGAAATACGCTTCGCCACCATCGAGCGGAGCTTTCACCACCCGCAGGCCTGCACCTTCAAAACCGCTTAACACCGCCGGTGCGCGCAGCAACAGGAAGCGGTCGCCGGGTTCGCCGCGCAGCGTGATATCAAGCGTGGCACGCAGACGCCCGTCGCGGATCTGCCAATCCTGAATCATCGACTCGGCCGCCTTGACACCGGGAATCGTCGCGGCGTTCGTGTTGTTCATTGAGAAACCTGTTAGAAGAGCGATCGCGGCAACAGCCTCCGCAACTCGCACGGGACGGGCGTTTTTCACGCCCTGCAAGAGACGTGGAACCCACCATGACAAGGCCAGCAAGGCGCTCATCGCAAAGAACAATGGTGCGCCTCCGCGAACCGAAAGCAAGGCCGTCGCAATGAGCGCCACTCCACCGACTTTCCAGAGGCTGTCCTTTTTCATCCAACCACGCGCAATAACTGTCACGCCGGCGATGAACACCAACAAGGCGAAGATGCTGATCCGTGATTGCCATGCCGCGACATTGCCAACGTCCACAAACACCTCGCTGCCCGCGGCAACCACGGGTGCGGCGTATTCAAGCGCCGCGGCATTGCCACGGCCGGAACTGGCGGCTGCAAGGCCGATGGCGAGCGCGCCACCGACAAAAGCCAAACCTAACAACATCGATATCACATATTTCCAACCACCCACTCTGCCACAGCCTGCCGCAAACGCCAGCAGACCTAACAGAAACAGCAGCCCCACCGCAGCACCATGACGCGCGGTCCATTCCCAACCGGTTTCAGCCAAGCCCGGCTTGACCAACTCCGCGGAACCACCCCGCGGCACAAGCTGGCGGCCTTCGTCGCCCGTGACCGTCCACTCGCCGATGACCACCGGCGCCGCCAAAATGGGCGCCGCCAAATGGGGACGTCTCGCCGATGGAGAACGCGCTCCATAACGCAGCGTGACCTCAACCGCTTTGTTCGGATCGGCAAGCGAGGGCAATGGAATCAAAATCTCTTTGCCATCTTCGCGCGCGTTGACGGTCTCGCCATTCACCTTCGCCTCCCAAAGCAACGCACCCGCAGGCAAGCCGGCGCGCAAGGCACTGCGGCCTTTCGATTTGACGAACAACCGCGCGTCAGTCACCCACTGGCCATCACGCGAAACCTTGCTGGTGAGCTTGAGGAAATCGACCACCTGCTCGACGGTGTCCCCCTGCTCGAACCATTCGATCTTCATTGCGATTTTGAAATTCCGGGTCTCGGCTCCGACCTTGTAATCGCGTGCAGTGTATTGCCATGCTTTAAGCGTCGGCGCGCTGCTGAGAAGACGAAACTCCGCGGGAAGTTCGGTAGGATCGATTTCCAGAAGCGGGCCTTCAATCACCGGCTTTCCAAATTTCACCTGCAAGGGGCTGACCACTTGCACGTATCCCCGTTCGGCTTGGACGTCCAAGGGATGAACTTCACCCGGTGTTAAATCGCCGCCGCGGGCGCTCATCGGTTGTTCGAAGGTCAGCAACACAGTGCCGGTGCCGAGCACAGGACGCGACAATGGAACAATCACGACATTGCCTTCGCGACGCCAATCGCGGCCAACATTCTGTCCGGTAACATCGATGTTGCCGATGCCCTCTGGGACCGAAATTTTCCACTCGGTGGCGGGCGCACCGACCACGAAATAGTTGATGAGGACACTGCCGTAGGCCGATCCCGCTTTGAGCGAATAAAGATGAAACACGTCCGCCTGGATGCTTTGGCCGAGTGCTTCGACGCTGAGGGCGAGTTGCCAATCGCCATCACGCAAGCGGAACGCCTGCTGCAAGCCATCGGTCTTCTTCGGGAAAAACGTGAGCGGAACTTCGACCATGCCAGCCGACTTGCCGGCCACCAAACGGAAACCCGCTGCGGCAACAGCGCCTATATAGCCGCGCCGCGATTTCGATCCGGGAAATCCGAGCGGTGCCAGTTCCCACGGCCCCGCTTTGGCCGCTTCGTTTTTCTCCAATCTAACAGAAACCAATTGCCGGTCCGCAACCGGTCCCTTGAAGATGATTTTCAAACGCCGTTTGCCGTCCTTGATTTCGGTTCCCACGGTATAATCCGCGACTTCCGCGCCGGTGACCGAAGCCACCGCATGATCCGCCGGAATCTCCATCTCCCACTCGCGCAAAGGTGCTTCACGGATGTCGAGCTCCAGGTCCGCTGAAATCCGGCGATCGGTTTCACCCAGTTCATAGACCGTGACTTCAGTGACACCGACTTCCGGCAAGACCTGATCGGCCTGGATCGTGTAAGTGTAATCGGCCGCGGGAAAGCGATAGACGAAGACCTGGCGCAACGACTCATCGACTCCGCCCGGAAATTGGCCGGGCGCGAGTTGGATCAAGCCCTTCGCGTCGGCGACCTCGATTCTAACAGCTCCATCATTGGCGACACGCAACCAGCCACTGTGCCGCAGCGAGCCGTCGGGAACGATGCGCAGCGATTCCGATCTAACAGGAAATCCGCCGAGCGCGGACTGTGCTTCGACGACGAAGCGGCCATTGCCTTCAATGGGGCGGCTCAGCTTAACGTCGATACGACGCTTGCCACCATTTTCAACAACAGTCCAACCGATCACCGCCTCACCCGTCACCGCGAGGATTTCACCCGGACCGGCAAGCGACAATGACAGGTTGGTAAGTTTGCCCTGCAACACACGCAGATCGACGACCGTGAGCTGCCGCATCAAGCCGCTGCCGATGCGAACATCCGTCGTTTCGGTGCTTGAGAAAAACAACGCGCCGTCTGCGACGGCCCCGGCGGTTTTCCATCGCATCGACGCCTGGCCGTTGGCCGGAAGGAAGCCGCGCCAATCAGCGCCATCGCGTTCGGGAACCACCGCCAGCGCGCGGTCGAAGGTGACGCCCTCGCCCAGGCCGGCGATTCTAACAGGAACAACTGTTCCCGCGGGCAGGGTGAAATCGAGCACCCGCCAATCGCCTTTGCGCGTCACCGGCACCACGAATTCCACTTCGACCAGGAATTCCCCCGCCCTCTCGGCGACAAGATCATAGCCGCGATGTTGGGCATCGCTTTCGCGGAGCACCACATGCCAGCCGGCACCCGACACACCCGACGACAAGGCCGCGGCTCCGCCTAACAGTTCCGTTGCGGAGCCATCTCCCTGAGCACGGGCGAGGCCGGTCAGTTTGAAAACGATGCTACCACCGTCCGCTGCCAGACGACCGGTGACGGTGGTGTTGAGAATCTCCAAGCCCCGCGATCCGGAACCGCTGGGTGAAACGCCGAACTCTAACAACGCGGCACCATTGCTGAGAAATTGCTTGCCGGTTTTCGCAGTCACGGGTGCTAGGCCATCGGCTTTGGTCACGCGGAGATCGACGCCTGGATCGGGAATGACCGAGAGCGACATCGAAAATCCGGTGGCCGGTCCGGGTGCTGGCAAAAGCAGGCTTCCCACACCCTTCGCGAAATCGAGCTTGGTCTTGACCATGACGTGCAGTTCCAATGGCGACTTACCTTCTTCAATCACCGGCCGGATGTCGAGAAAGCGGATTCCATCGGCGGCAACACGAACCGACCAGTCACGCAGTCCGTCGCCAGTGACGGACATGACTTCGCCGGCGCCTGTTAGACCGAGCGATAGCGTTTCCGGTTTGCCTTGGAGAATCCGGAAGTCGATTTTCTGTTCACTGGAGATCTGAATCAAACTAACTTTGGCCAACACGTCGGCGGTGGCGGAGTAAAACAGCGGTGCTTCCTTGACGGGCTTGCCGAGTGGCACGACGACGATCCGTTCCTCGGTGTCCTGAGCGGTTGCGAAGCAGGTGAGAGCCATAAGGAGTGTGGACACTCCTGTCCGCAAGAAGGGACAAGAGTGTCCCTGCTCCTTAGTGAAGATCCCTGCCATTTTCCTGAGCACCGTTTTCATATCGTTGGTTTCTTAGCACGCTGGCCGGCCCTGTTGGGTAAACGCCGCGTAAATTCTTCACTTCAAATGGTCGATCACCCGCAGCATGTCCGCGACCCTGGCACTGCCTTTGTAATATTGCTTCACGAGCGCGCGCGGTCCGGCGAGGTGATTGAAGTCGATGGCATCGGCCAGCGGCCCACCACGCAACTTTTCGGCGGCCAGCAGCGAGAGTCCGGCGAGTTGCATCGAGGGTGTGGCACGATCGAAGGCGCTGACCGATGTTTCATTGGGGACCGTCCATGAGCGCTCGACCATTTCACCGCTGGCGGCATCGCGGAAGCGCACGCTGACTTCGCCGATTTCACCACTTCCTTCGGGCAGTGTCTCAACCTGATAGATCGCGACACCCGCTTCCTCGGCGGCAAGCTCGGCGGCATCCACGGTGTCATTGCGGAAGTCCTCGGTCTTCAGGCGATCCTTTTCAAAACCGAGCAGCTTGTATTTTCCAATCCGTTGCGGATTGAAATTCACCTGCACCTTGACGTTCTCCGCGGCGGGATGAAACGCACCGGCAAGTTGCTGCGCGAAATGAGCGTCCTTCGTATCGCTGACCACGTAGTAACGGCCGTTGCCGTGGCGCGCGAGCTCACCTAACAGACGATCGTTCA
>JANMJQ010000308.1:0-2882 GCA_031371445.1 Akkermansiaceae bacterium | reverse complement strand
GGCTTTTCTAACGGCCTTGAGCCGCTTCGCCAATCCGTCGTCAGCTTCGAGGGCATCCAGTTGGCGCGATGCCCGTTTGGTGAAGAGAAGTTCGAAAGCCATGCTCAGTCGATTTCATCGTTGGCAAAGCTGGCGAAACTTCCACGGGAGACGATCCGGCCTTCTGCAGCCTGCGCGAGACCTTCGCGCACGGCAGCAAGCGCAGCCTTGTTTTCGAACAGCCACTTCTCACGGGCGGGAATCTCGGCGAAAGGCTCCAGAATGATGCGACCGCTGGAATCCACCGTTGCCTGGAAGCTGCTGATTCCACGGGCAAGAGGCCCGAGAGTGATGCGGCCTTTGGCATCTGGACGGATGGTGAGGACTTTTGCCATGGGTGGAGATTAGACGAAGTAGGATTTGAATCAAGTGGGAAGTTGTAAGGTTCCCACTTTGCGTCGTATGTCCCACAAAATTGACATTTTGTGGGACATAAGTTAAACAATTCACATGGCGGAAGGCGTGAATGTTCGATTTGCGGGGGAGCTCCAGAAGTTCATTCAAACAAAGGTTCAGAATGCCGGGCTCTACTCGTCGGCCAGCGAGTATATCCGCGACCTTGTCCGTCGGGATTACGAACAGGAGGAGAAGCGCAAATGGATATGGCTTCGTCAGGAGCTGGGGGCAGGGGCGACGGCGGCCGAGTCGGAGTTTCGGCCTTTGAGTGCTGACGCGGTTATCGCCAAGGCAAAATCCCGGAAGGCGAATGGACGTTGAAATTTTTCCTGCCGCGGATGCGCAGCTTCCGCTGGCGTTTTAGGCAACGCCGATCTAACAGGACCAATGGGATATTTTCGAGATCCTTCAATCCGAAATTTCGCTTCGTTTTTGAAACTTGAAACGGAAGCATAAAGGCCATGCACATCAGTTTCCTCCGGGAGGTGGAACTTCATTTCTGGCAAAATCTCTCGAAGCCCGATCAGCCTTCTGAAAACGCCGTTAAGGTCAAACATGCGCCCTTTAAGGAAAAAATTTAAAACATTGGTAATCAGTGCTTTGCGACATTTCAATACGAGGGAATCCCGATTAAGGATAAAGTGTCCCTGATTAAGGATAAAAACTTTAGCCTCTCTATTTTCAACTCTCTCCATGCAGTCGTTTTCGTCTAAAGACCCCCGCCTGACTCTCGCTTTCCTTCTTGAAAGGCGTGAATCCCAGTTTTTTGAAATCAAGGGGCGCAGCATCAGACCGTCCAAGCTCGCCAATGAAATCATCGGTATGCTGAATGCCAGCGGTGGCGTAATTGCACTCGGCAACAGTGATGATGGGCAGCTCGAAGATCTTTCGGAACTTCCACCCGCGCAGCTCGATCATTTTCGCAAGATCATTCACGACTACATCACCCCGCCGGCCCATGTGGAGCTGGAGGAGATCACCCTCGAAGGCGGAGAACTCCTTTTTCTTTATCATGTCGAGCAGGACTATGAGCGCCTGTTCAAACGCAAGGACAACGAGGATGTCTATCTCCGCGTTGCCGACAGCAACAAAGGCCCGCTGACCCGCGACGAGGTCAAAAAGCTCGAATACAACAAGCCCATCCGCTCGTACGAGGACGAGCTCCGCGAGGATTTCAATCCGGCGCATCTCCGTCCTCAGACCTGCGAGGAATACCGCATTGCCATGCAGTATCAGGGCACGTTCGAAGATCTCGCCGTCAAACGCGGCCTTGCCGTTTCCCGCGATGGCCGGGTCATTTACAAGAACGCCGCCATTCTCCTTTTTTCGCAGGATCCCGGTCTTTACATCCCCAGCGCCCTCATCCGCTACGTGCGCTATGCGGGCATCGAGAGCAAGTCCGGTTCGGAGTTCAACGTGATCAAGGACGAGCGCATGGAAGGCAACATTCCGTCGCTCGTCAAAACCCTGGAAACCTTCATCGAGGGCACCCTGCGTGATTACTATTTCCTGAATCTCAAGCAGGGGAAATTCGAGCGCATCCCGGAATATCCGAAAGAAGCCTGGCTGGAGGGCATCATCAACGCCCTTTGCCACCGCTCCTACAATCTCCAAGGCAACTCGATTTACATCCGGCACTATGATGATCGGCTCGTCATCGCCAACAGCGGCCCGCTGCCCGCGCAAGTCACCGTGGAGAACATCCGCACCGAGCGTTATTCACGGAATCCCCGCATCGCCCGCGTGCTTTCGGATCTCGGCTATGTCCGTGAGCTGAATGAAGGTGTGCCCCGCATTTATGGGGCCATGCTTGAGTCCATGTTGGCCGAGCCGGTTTACACGAACGCCCACGAAAGCGTCACCCTGACCTTGCGTAACCAAGTCGCCTCACGCCGGGAAACCATCCATTCCGATGTCTTGAACCGAATCGAAATCCAATGGCCTCATCTCAACCCCAGCCAACGGGAATTGCTGGACCACCTGTTCGAGACTTTCGAAGCGACCATCGAGACGTTGGCCGGGCACCTTCACATCGGCGAGCAAGCCGTGCGCTACAATCTGAAAAGGCTTGAAGAACTCCACATCATCACCCGGATCAGCGACAAGATCCGGGACCGCAACGCCATTTACCGATTCGCCGATCAATAAATTTTAAGGATAAACGGAGCCAAATTAAGGATGGTTCGTAATTCGCTGAAAATGAGCAATATACGGGGTGGTGATCTTGGTCGGTTGCCGTAAGGCAAAAACGTCGGCATTTAAGCTCAAAACCATGAAGGGACGAGACGTCCTTCCCCTCAGGGTTCGCTGGCGGGTTCGCCTTCCTCAACAGAAGCTTCATTTTCCGAAGCGGGAGGCACCGGCATAAAATTTTCAAGCGGCCGCACAAGATTCGTCGGCAGCGGGAACACGCGGTCGTAGATGCCGGGGGCGACTTCGTTGGCTTG
>JANMJQ010000297.1:0-2105 GCA_031371445.1 Akkermansiaceae bacterium | reverse complement strand
GAGACCAGCCGCATTTTTGGATGGTCGAAATATCCAGCAGCTTGCGCGGCGTGCCGTCCGGCTTGGTCGGATCGGTGAGAATCTTGCCCGTAAAGCCCGTGGTTTTCGCGACGAGCGAGGCAAGTTCGAAAATGGTGATGTCGTCGCCCACGCCGACATTGACCCAATCCGGTGGCGCTGTGAGGCCGATCAAATGGAAGCAAGCCTCCGCGAGGTCATCGACATGGAGGAACTCGCGGCGCGGTGTGCCGCTGCCCCAGATGGTGACCGATTCGGCGCCCCGTTCCATGGCTTCGTGAAAACGGCGGATCAATGCGGGGATGACGTGCGAGTTCTCGGGGTGATAGTTGTCGCCCGGTCCATACAGGTTGGTCGGCATCGCGCTGTGATACATCAAGCCATGCTGCGCGCGGTAATGCTGGCACAATTTCAAACCCGCGATTTTGGCGATGGCATAAGCTTCATTAGTGCTTTCCAACGGGCTCGTGAGGAGGCTGTCCTCTTTCATCGGCTGCGGCGCGAGTTTCGGGTAGATGCACGACGATCCAAGAAACAAAACCCGCGGCACATTGGCGCGGCGGCTGCCTTCGATGAGGTGGGCGGCGATCACCAGATTCTCGTAAATGAAATCCGCGGGATAAGTTGAGTTGGCGTGGATGCCACCGACTTTTGCAGCGGCGATGACCACGATGTCCGGACGTTGTTTCGCCAGGTATTCGAAGACCGCCGTTTGATCGAGGAGGTCAAGCTGGTCGCGCGTCGCGGTGATGGTGTCGAATCCGCCGAGGGACACCGCTTTGCGCAAGAGGGCAGATCCGACCATGCCGCGATGGCCCGCTACATATAACTTTTTCATAGATTTGATCCGTATTTTGCCAACATCCTCGTCGTTGCTGCGATGCTGCCGCCCTTGGTCGATCGCTCCGTGTGGAGCGAAACCTTGCAGTGCGGAAATGGATGATGGGTCGTTGCCAACGGGAGAGGCGAACGTGATGAGTCGGGTTAAGGAAAATAAGTAACGTGATCGCGTAACATAGCTAGGGAATCGGCCGCCGGGGAAGCAGGAGGGAGAACAAATCCATTTCCACAGCCTGCGGTTTTCCCAGGAATTCGAGAAGGATTTTCACACGCTCGGTGGCGGAGGGAACGGAAATCACTGTGCCCTGCATGCCGCGCAAGGGGCCATGGGCAACCTCGACTTCGTCACCGGGCAGAATCGATGGCGTCAGCGTGATCAGTTCGCCGTCCATTGCCTCGTCTGCCAGGCCCTTTTTGATCGCGTCGATGAACCCCGCGGGCACTGCCGGGATTTCCTGGCCGAAACGCACCAGCCCCCGCACGCCCTGGCAAAACGTGACGGCCCGCTCGAGCTCGGGAATCGGGAATTTGGCAAGGACGTAGCCGGGAAACATCGGCTCAATCCACCAGATCTTGCCGCGCCGGGTTGCCTTGCGATAGCGCAGCCGCGGGCAGAAGACCTCGACGCCTTCGATTTCCCGCAGATTGCCGGCGGCGATGTGCTCGCGCTTCGTCTGGCAACGAACGCAATACCATCTCGCGGCTTTGGGTTTTTCCGAAATCATTGGCCCAGCAGCTTTTGCAAAACCGGTAAAACGCGTCCGCCGCTGCGCATCCATTTTTCCAGTCGTTCCACCCGTTCCTCCATGAACTTCCGGCGGACCGGATCGTCGATGTCAGCCGCGGTCTCGGCCAGCAGGCTGATTTTGGTCTTGCCGCTTTCCAGGTGCGGGCGGATTTGCTCGCGAATGAAGCCCCCGACGAGGCGCTTCAATTCCACGGCCGGCTCATAATAGGTGCGCCGCTCGGCACCTCCCTCCGCTTCGCGCACCGCTCCGAGGCTTTTCAGCATCCTCAGCCCTTGGCTCGCCGAGCCCTTGCTGATGCGCAGGCGGTTGACCAGATCGTCGAGCGCAAGCGGCGTTTGGGAAACGAAGAGCAGCCCGTAAATTTCTCCGATCGACCGGGGCAGACCCAGAACGCGGACGCCGTCGACGAATACCGCAACCACCCGGCACTCCAAGGGATCCAGGTCATAGGGGAGTTCGCCCGTCCGCAGGTCCATGGGACAGCCTAGGGACGAACGG
>JANMJQ010000270.1:0-7013 GCA_031371445.1 Akkermansiaceae bacterium | reverse complement strand
TATGGTAAGGGGCAGGGACTGCGCATCAAAATCGATGGCAAGGAAATCGCCGCCTCGGCGAAACTAACCCGTTTGACCGGGCCGCTATAATGCCCTAGGTCCCCGGCGATCAAGCATCGCCGCGGTTGGATGTGCGCAGGTTATGACATATGACAAAGGGACAAATCCCTTATGACAAAGGGCTAAAGCGGCCGCGCGTAGGTGGCGCAGCGGTTGTGCCAGCCGTCCTCCCAACGTTTTTCACCACGTGCCGGCGGCGAGTTCGCGATGCGGCGCGACAAGATTCGCTTCGCGGAAGCTGCGAACTCAGTGGCTGCAGCCGGACCCGCAGCAACTTCATTCATATTGCCGAGCACTTGCATGAGTCCCCAGCCCTGCCCGTTGTAGCGCTCCGCGGGCTCCGTGCCATCGCCTTTGAAATTCACATAATCGATCAGCGCGTAGGTGCCTTGCGGGGTGGTTCCCACTTTGCGGTAATTGGCGGCGATCTTGGTCCGCTCGCTGGCCGGAGCCGCAGCAAGGATTTTGGGCAGGGCCTCCTGGGAGCGGGCGATGATGAAATCGGTCTGCACGGTGACATGCTCTGCCAGCCATGAGCGCAGGGCTGTCATTTCGCCGCCGCCGGACGCCTTTTGGAACTCGGCCTTCGACCGCCACGGGGCATCAGCGGCAAAGGCCACTTTTGGCGGCGCTTCGCCATGTTTGCGGGCAAACTCCACAAAATGCGGCCAACTCTCGCTGAAGCGGCCGTTGAAGCCCGCGGGATACCAGATGAAATGGCCGATCCCGAGCGAGGGAAATTCCTCCCCGGCATTCCAGGTCGTCAGCCCGGCGACGCTGCCACCGCATTCGTTTTGCCAGATTTTTTTGCCGATCGCCGCCTTCTGCGACGCGCTCAAGTTAGTGCTGGCGGCGGGTGGGCCAGCGGGTGCACACGCGGTGAGCAACGAAATGACCAATCCAACACGGCAGGCTGCTTGCATCGCGCCACGCTACCGTTAGTTTGCGGCACCGCAAGCCTCCTCCGTCATGAGCCGCATTCCCTGGGACCGAATCCTTACCTTTACCCCGCTGGACCTCGCCAAGCTGCTCCTGAGCGCCTTGGTGATCGTCATTGTCACCAAGATCCAACTCGTTAATGACCGGCTCTCCGCGCTGCTGATCGCCCTGCCGCTAACGTCGCTGGTGGCGATGATCTGGATGCACGGCACCGGCCAGTCCTCGCAGCGCCTTGCGAATCACTCCGAGGGAACGTTCTGGTTCGTCCTGCCCACCCTGCCGATGTTCCTCGTGCTGCCGTGGATGTTGCGGTCCGGCTGGGGATTTTGGCCGGCTTTGCTGGCAAATTGCGTGATGACCGTCATTTTATTTTGGATCACCGTAGTTTTGCTGCGCCGCTTCGGAATCGATCTGATGCCGAAATAATCCCCGTCATTTGGGAAAAATATCCCATTTCGGACACAGATAAGACTTGTCAGCGACCGGGATCTTTGCTTTGACCACCGGCCCGGCGTTCCTTCCGGACTTCCCATCTTTTGTTTTGAGCGATTCCGATCTGACCCCGCTTCCCGCCAACGTGATTGCGTTTGAGGCAGCACAGACGGTTTCGCCCCGCCCTGGTTCCCTCATGAAAAGCGATCTCCTTGATAAAGCCGCCGAAGTTGTCAGCGACCCACTTGTTTTGGTCAATCTGGTTTCCCAACGCGTCAAGCAACTCAACAGCGGCCGTTCTCCGTTGATCACCACCCGCCCGAGCATGGGCGTTGCCGACATCGCCCTCCAGGAAATCATCGAGGGCAAAATCAAGCTGATCCACCGGGACGCTCCCTGAGCCGTTCTGTTAGATCGCGGCCCCGGCCATGAGCGCGGAAATCGCCACCAACCGCAAGGCGGGCAGGGATTTCCACATCCTCGAAAAATTCGAGGCCGGCCTCGAGTTGAAGGGCACTGAGGTCAAGTCGATCCGGGCGGGGAAAATCAATGTTTCCGATGCCTTTGCGCGCGTCGAGAAGGGCCAGGTCTTTCTTTATGGCTGCGACATCCAGCCGTGGCAGACCGCCGGCGAGTGGTTCAACCATCTCGCCAAGCGTCCCCGCCGCCTGCTGCTGCACAAGCGCGAGATCCTGAAACTGGCAGTGGCAACCGAGGTCAAAGGCTGCACCCTGCCGCTGCTGCGGATGTATTGGCATGGCCGCCGGGTCAAAGTTGAGATCGGCGTCGGCAAGGGCAAGACCCACTCCGACCAGCGCCAGGATCTCAAGGAAAAGGTCGAACTGCGTGAGGCCCAGCGGGAAATTTCCCGCTTCAACCAGCGCTGATCACTCGGGCTTCGGATCCTTCGGCTTCACCCGTGAAGGAGGATCGGTCGGCGGATGGGAAATCACCGCGCCGCTGTTGTCGGTTTTCGGATCCACCGGATTCGTTGCCTTGAATTCACCTTCGCCAGGCATGTCGAGAAGATTGCCCGGGAGCCGCGGGCCCTCATCCGATGCGACGCGTGGCGCGATGGAGGGGGTGGGATCCGTTGGGGTTGTGACAACCGCGTCCTGCTTTTTCGCTGGCACCGGCAGGTCCACCACAATTGCCTTGGGGAAACAGGAAGTCAGCGTCCCCAGAAGGGCCGCTGTCAGACAGGCAAGTCGGTTCAATTTCACGTGATCAGGATTCGCCACGACGGCTTCCCGAAGGTAAACGCCATGAAGGATCTTCCGCAAGGGCGAACCGATGCTTTCCATGCGGGGTGCCTACACTGGGGAGAAAGCCAACCACAGATGAACAGGATGAACACAGATGAAGAGGATGATTTCCCAATCCGATGCCATTTGCCTGCCCGAACCATCGCAATCGGATTCATTTTCATCTTTATCTGTGCCAATCCTGTTCATCTGTGGTTGGATTTCTTCCGAAGCAGGAGCCGTTTTGGGTCCCTTCTCCCTAATGTCGGGTCCTGCGTTCCAAGGGTCGGCATGCGGGAATTCAGAGTGTCGGCAGACGCTTGCCCTTTGGATTGGAATCGCCCTTGAAAGCAGGCTCGCCGGCCTAGCCGGAGCTTCATAAATTTCACCCACATGTCCGCTGCCTTTACGCTGATCATCGAGACTTCCACACCGCGGGCTTCGATCGCGGTGGCGATGCCGGATGGATCGATCGAGCAGCACGAATTCAGCAGCGACCGGAACCACAACTCCGCCTTGTTCGCACCGCTTGAAAAACTGTTAGAAGCACGCCGTCCGTTGTTGCCGGGCTTGGTGATCGTCGGCAGCGGACCGGGAAGTTACAGCGGCACCCGTGTCGGAATCGCCGCGGCGCAGGGTGTGGCCATCGCCGCGGGATGTACGGTGGTTGCCGTACCATCCATCCTCGCGGTCGATTCTGTTAGAAATGGCGGGCGCGGCCTGGCGATCGGTGACGCGCGGCGCGGCAGTTTCTGGACGGCGGAAATCGGCGATGCCATTCTGGCGGACGCACCTCTTCTAACGGATCTGACGGGACTGGAAGAAGCCGTGGCAATCGCGATCCGTGAAGGCACGGCGGTGTTTAGCTTTGAAGATCCGGAGCGCTTCCCCTTGCCCGCGGAAATGCTTGTTCATGTGAAGACCGACCTGCCGGATGCGTCCCGACTTTGGCAGGCGTGGAATGCCAGTTCGGTTGCGACACGCGAAGGTTGGGCGGCTATCACCCCCGAGCCGATCTATTTGAAACCGCCGCATATTACGCCGGGGAAGAAGGTTATTCGTTAATGGTTATTGGTTAATAGGTGGGAATCTTTTCCTAATAACAAATAACAAATAACAAATAACCAATGACTCCGCCGTCTAGGCGCGCCGTTTCCAAACAGTCACCATCGACTGCGTCCATTGGAACTTGCGCGCGGTTTCACGGATGAGGAAGGGCTCGTCGGTAGAACGGACCAGTTCAAATGCCGGCGCCAGGGTTGCCACCAGCCAATCGAAAGTTGTGCCGGGAGGCCAGTTTTCCGCGGGCGTGAATTCCTCCAGCCAAGTGCAGGGAGTCGCCAGCACCAGTTCGCCCCCCTGCCTGACAAGATCCGGCAGGCGATCTAACAGCAAACGCGGTTGCGGCAAGCGGCAGAGCAAGTTGGCCGCATGCACCCGGTCAAAGACGCCGAGGCCCGCGGGCAAGTCCATCGCATCGCCTTGCAGGAAGCGCAGCTTCGATCCGTCAATTCCTTGCGGCGCTGAAGCTGTTAGAGAAGTCGTCAAGGCGGCTTCCTCGCGCCGTTCATAGCGAACCGCTCCACCGCCTCGCAGCGTTTCGGCGGCACGGATGAAGGCGTGGGAATAATCGATGCCGATCACCTCGCCGCAGGACCGCGACATTTCGAAAGCCGAGCGGCCCACCGCGCAGCCAAGGTCCAGGCCGCGGGCAACGGTTTGGGATGAGAAATGTGCGGGCGTTCTAACAGCAAAGTCGAGGGCATCACGCATGCCCTCGGGCCATTCCCGGTCCGGTGGCAGAATTTCGCAAGCTTCGCCGAAATGAAACAGCAGATACTCGGCGAGCAGCTTGTCCGACTCGTAAAGCGATTGCATGACGCTGCTCAGCGCTTGGCTGCCTGCTCGGCTTCATCAACGCGCTTGAAGCCCGCCTGCGCCTCGTGAAGTGAAATGCCCTTGCTGTGGTTGGTATCGTAGAATGCCAGGATCCGCTCGGGCGAGTAGCCGCTCAGTTCCTCCGCGGGGCGGAGTTCGGGTGCGGTGAGCTGGCCATCGCCATTTTCATCCCAACGGTCGAATTTTTCCAGCAGGCCGATCATTTGGCGTTCGACCTTGGTTTGCGGAACGATGGGACCGGGGCCGCTGTTGCAGGAAGCGAGCACCAGCAAGGCGAACAATGCGGAAATCTTCATGAGGAATTGAAATTGGATCGAGGGCCGCTGTCCGGCAAGCTTTGATCAGCCCGATGCAAATCCGACTGATCGTTGCCGGCAAGCCCGCGCTGGAATATGCGAAAATCGGCGTCGCGGAATACCTGAAACGCCTTTCGCGGAGCGGCGGCTGCGAGCTGGTGGTGATCAAACCCGGCGCGAGCGACGACGTCTCGGCACGGCTGCTGGAAGCGTCGCGCGGTTGTTATCGGATCGCCCTCGACGAACGCGGCGAATGTTTGGGCACCCGCCCGTTTGCGGCGAAACTGGCGGCGCTTGAAGCGCGTGGCGATGTGAAAGCCGTGGCTTTCCTCATCGGCGCGGCGGACGGGCACAATGCCCAACTGCGGAGTGAAGCCGACCTGTTGCTATCGCTTTCAGCATTCACGCTGCAACACGAGCTGGCGCTGCTGGTTCTGTTAGAGCAGCTATACCGGGTGGCCACGCTGAAAAGCGGTTCGCCTTATCACCGCGACTGAGCAGACAAAAACTCAGCGGCGGGTTTGGTTTTGCTGCATCATGCCAAGCTGGCCGCCGCCGCCGCGCACGGCACCGGGATCGTTCCAGGGAATGCTGCTGGTATCCGAGACCGGGCCCTTCGGTTTCTCCTGTTCCGTGGCGCAGGAACCCATGGCCCCGCAGACGACGACGAGGACGAGCGGACGGACGAATTTGCGCTGCATGGGGCGGAGCATAAAAAAAGCTCCGCGGCTTGCAAGCGCGCGGAGCTTTGAAAGGAAACTAATTGCTCAGTTCGAATTCGGCGCGGCCATGATCACGCGATCGCCAGGTTGCAAACGCACGCCGGGGGCAAGGCTCGGGAAGTCGATTTCCGCGATCGTTTGGGTTGGCTCGATCGACGACGGCTTGACCCGACCGATCTTGCGGCCGTCGCGCTCCACCAACAGGCTGGTTTGCGGAGTGAAGCCGGAATTGGAGCCGGCACCTATCACCACAAAGCCCCACTCCTGATTGACGGCGGTGAGAACCGCGGTCATCGAGTTGCGGTTGATGCGCGCGCTGCGCTCGATCATCCGCTTGTTGAGGCGATCCAGTTCGGCACGGCTGGTAGCGAGGGTTTTCTCGGCGCCAGTGACGAGCGTGTCGAGCTCCTCAAGCTTCTTTTGCTTACCGTCGCGGTCGGAGGTGATCTGCGTGATCTTGTCAGGAAGGGATTCAAGCGTAACGCCACCGCCCAGGTCCTTGAGGATTTCATTCACCTCTTCGAGGGTCTTCTTCAGTTGGGCGAACTCATCGTCCTGCGCCTTCAAGTCGTCAGCCAATTTTTCGTAGTCGGAACTGAGGCTCGTGTTGGTCGATTTCAGCGAGGAAATGCTTTGCGTCAACAAATCGCGGCGCTCCTTGGATGCGGCCAATTGCGCCTGGAAATCCTTGATGCGCTTCTCTTCGTAATCGGCCTTGGCGCTCTTGTCGGTGTTTTCCGCGATCGTGTCCACGCGGACCTTCTCCAAGGCCACGAACTTCTGCGAGAGATCGTAAGAGAAATAAGCGGCACCAGCGGCAACGAGCAGCGAGACAGCGTAAAAAATGGATTTCATGAATTTTTCCTAAAGGGTTTTTGCGCAATCCGGAATCAGTTCGCAGCAGGTGGTATCACGACGGGCTTATCGGCAGGCTTCACAACTGGCTTCTCTACTATTTTGATGACAGTTTTCTCAGCCGCCTTTTCACCAGGTTCCACCCGATCGCCGACCATCAGGACGGTGTCAGTGGCCAGCGAGTCAGGAACAATGGTGGCCGAAGCCGAGTTGCTTTCCACCGCAGTCACAAGCAGCTTCGCG
The DNA here is from genome assembly GCA_031371445.1 of Akkermansiaceae bacterium. Lineage (GTDB taxonomy): Bacteria > Verrucomicrobiota > Verrucomicrobiia > Verrucomicrobiales > Akkermansiaceae > Luteolibacter. Next base: position 323 of record JANMJQ010000270.1, on the reverse strand, counting down.
ACGACTTGGCCGTCACGCACCACGTTGAGTGTGGAGTTGGTCATGATACCCACGTTGTTGCCGGCGGCCAGGGTCACAAAACCCCAGTTCGGATAAATCGAGCGGATCCGCGTTTTCGCGGTTGGCAGCGATTCGCTGTTCGCCCACTTGTCGAACTTCGCCTTGGTCGCGGAGATCTGTCCCTGCGTGGAGGTATTCTGCGCTGTTAGATTTTCAATCTTGGATTCGTCGGTGGCGATCGATTGGGCCAACTCCGCAAGCTCCGCGTTCATGGCGCGCATCTTGCCAGCCAGTTCCTTGAGATCGCCCGTCTTCTGGGTCTT
>JANMJQ010000269.1:0-19792 GCA_031371445.1 Akkermansiaceae bacterium | reverse complement strand
GCGCGGAAATCAAGAGCAGACCAAGGGCAGCGACCCGGGGGAAGGCAAGGAAGCGCGAAAGGAGCAAAGCGGTGCACGTCATGAGAGGGATCAGCAGCGCTCATAGAGACGCTACATTTTTCGGGAAGCTTACGCCGATTTCCCGTCGCCTTTCGGCTTGCGGAACTTCGGAGCTTGCGGCGGCTTTTCGGGAATCACTCTTTCGATGAGCGATGTTTCGATCCAGCCGCGGGTTTTGGTGGCGAAGGCGATATACGTCCAATTGCCTGACTCGCGGATCACTTCGCACAAGGAGCCGAGCGGCGCGTCGATCACTTCCGGCGAGGTGCGGGCGGCGTCGGCGTGCAGGGCGACTTTTTCGGTGACGATCACTGCCTGGCGCTCGACGGGGGCAAAGCGGGCGTCGTTGGGGAAATAATGCCAACCGAGCAAACCGGCGGACGCGAGCAAAGGTCCCACGACCAATGCTCCGACCGCATAACTTCGCAGTCGCGCATTGGGACGGGTCGATGGAAATACCAACAATGCGAGTCCCGATAGCCACACGCCGGTCCAACACATGACTTGCCATGTCCGCAGCGAGAGCTTGGCGAGGGCATACTGGTAGTCGGGCCTTTGTACGGTGATCGCGCCATACTTGCGCTCGAGGAAACGAAGATTTTGAAGAGCTTCGCTGTGAGAGGGATCGCGATCCAAGGCACGGCGATAATACAAGGCCGCCTGGCCCGGAGCCCCGGCACGGAAGCAAGTGTTAGCGATGTTATAAAGTGTGTCGGCGCTGAGATCCTTGTAAGGTCCGGCTTCCATCCAAAGCTTCGCGGCTTCGTCGTATTTGGCGGCCTCATACGCTTGCAGCGCGCTTGTGGCTGTGTCTTCACCTTTGGCCGTGGATGAAAATCCGAGCATTGCCAGCATCACGCATGTGGTGGCTGCCTGGCGGAGCAAGCGGAGGATTTCACCGCGGCGTTTTTGATCGAGTGCTGCGGCGGGCTGCTTGTCGCGGAAGCAAAGGTCGTCGCGTTCGGCAAGGATCGCGTGGAGGGCGGGATCGTTGCGGCTGCCGAGCTGGCGTTCAATGAAGGCACCTGCGGCTTTGAGGAAGGTCACGTCATCGGTGGATTTTGTGGCGGAGATTTCGCGCAACTCACGCAGCCTTGCTTCGCGCGCGGGATCTTTGCGGAGCGCCGGCGCATAGCGCAGCCACCAGGCCTTTGCGAGAAGCAGCAATGCGATCAAAGCACCAGCCGCATGGCCCACCCAGCCGGGGATGAAGGGTGTGGATGGAACTGTTAGATTTGCCGGTTGCACGACTTCGAGGATGTCGGTCATCCGTTCCAGCGGCACCGGAATCGCCTGAACCACCGCGGAAGGCTTCTGGGCGCTTGGAATGGTTGCGATCATTTTCAACGGAATCGGATCCGACAGCAGCGTCTTATAGGTGTCCTCCTGCGGATCGAAATACACGAACTTGAACGGGGGTATCTCGCTCTTCATTTCCAGGGGCCGGATCGATTGATGGAACACCACGCTGCCCGCAAGCTGCCGGCGCTCGTCACCGCGCTGGCCGGTGGTCGTGGGATACACTTTCCAGCCCGTGGCGTCGCTCAGCTTCGGCGACTGAAGGGTGTCGAGATTGCCGCGGCCATCGACGAAGATATCTACATTGAGCGGGTCGCCTTCGCGGATCTCGTTGGTCGATGCCTTTGCGCTCAAGCGGAAGCTGCCAACCGCGTTGTCAAATCCATCGGGTGCGCCGGGTGGCAATGGCAATGCCTCCATTTCCAACTTCGGCACATCGACATAGACCTGTGCGAAGACGCGCTGCGGAGTGGGATCGAAAATCGTTTCGCGCATGGTCAGGCGGATCTTGGCAGGGCCGATCGAAATGTGGCCGACGCGCGTGGGTGTGATGGTGCTCGGATAGGCCATCGACAAATATGGCTGGCCTAACAGATAGAGCTGGCTGGGCCTCGCGCTCGCGGGTTGGAAACGCCATGCGGCCAAACCGTCGCGCTGGAAATCCGGGATGCCCCAATCCTCAACCGCGATGGTGTTGGGAACGAAAAGCTTGATCTCCGCGGGCGTGGTTTCGTTTTCGTAAGGCTTGTCGTTGAGGCTCAGGAACAGGCTGGCATAGCGGATCATTTTGCCGTTGGACTCGACTTCCGACCATTTCAGGTCATCCGGATCGAAGATCATGAAATCGAGCGGCTCGGTCAGCGTGGTCGCGCCATCCATGGTCACCGACACTGGCGGTATCGTGTAGCGGCCCACATCGCTGCCCGTGAGCACGAACACATAGACCATCTCGATGCCTCGCGAAAATGCCTGGGCCTGGGGAAACCAGCCGCGCCCAATGTCGGTGATCTCGACGCCCCTGACATGCGAAACCTTGGGGGGCGAAGCGATGTTGCCGCCTGGGATGGCTATTTCCAACAGCGCCTGCTCGCCGCGCGAGATGAACGAAGTCGAGAGCCTGCTGGTAGCTTGTCCATAACAGGCCGCGGCCAGCAACAGCCATGCTGTTAGAATATGGAGTGCCCGGGTGATGTGTCCCTGTTGTTGCATTTTAATCATGTCACCAATCTTTCTCGGGATTGCGCAGCTCGCGGCGGCCGGGTGTCAGCGGGCCCTTCTCGGTATCGGCGTTCTCCTTGAGGATCCGGCGCGCGCGGTCTTCGGGAGATTCGTTGGGATTGTTGCCGTCCTTGTCTTTGCCTTTGTCGCCCTGCTTGTCGTCTTTCTTCTCATCGCCGCCCTTGCCATCCTTGTCCTTCTCCTTGCCGTCCTTACCCTTGTCGCCTTTTTTTTCGTCGCCCTCTCCTTCATCACCCTCATCGCCATTCTTGCCGTCGTTGGGCGGACCTTTTTCGCCCTTGGGTCCGGGACCCTCGCCGGGGACTATCTGAGGCATCGATTCGCGGGTTTGTTGTTCTTCCTGGCGCAGGAGCTCCTCGAGTCGCTTCAAGTAGGTCATCGTCAGCGCGCGGTTTTGTTGCGCAACCGCACTGGCCGGCGTGGTCTTCAACGCGAAATCGTAGTGGCGCACCGCATCGACCCAGTTCGTGATGAGCGATTCGAATTTCACATAGCCGCCGCTGTCGCTGTCTTCGGCAACTTCTTCTCCCATCATCTTCGCCAGTTGTTCCTTCACGATCGCATCGAAATGATCGAGATCCGGAAGCGCGGCGGGATCGGCCGGATACCGTTTGCCGGACAAACCCAGCCAGCCGAGTTGGAACAAACAATTTCCCATGCCCAGATGGCCCTGCATGCGGATCGCCGGTTCACCCGACAGCAACGATCCACTGTACGATGAGCGGGCATCGCGGAAAGCGCCCGCGCGATAGGCGGCCGTCCCCTCGGCGAGCCGGTAACGCGCGCGCTCTTCGGGCGACCTAGATTTGTTGGCGAGGTCGCGGTAGGCATCGCGTGCGCTTTCGTATTGTTTTCCCGCCATCGCATCTTTGGCCGCGGTCGCCGGGCCGGCTTCAACGGGGCGGGTTGTTAGAATTATCAACGCGGCCACTGCCACTGTGCGGATGCCCCGCCAACGCGTGCCTGCCACGATGGAAACCATCAGGAACAGGATCGCCGGGAAAATGAGCCATTGGTAAAATTCGATGGAGACCTTGCGTTCACGGCCATCCATTTCGAAGGCATCCATGTCCTTGACGACGGACTTGACCAAGCCCGCGAGATCCAGCCCCGAGCCTGCGATGGCGAAGCGTCCCTTCGTGCCTTCCGCGAGGCTTCTCAGCGAGTCGGCCTGCAGGCGGCTGACCACCAGTTGGCCACTACGGTCCACCATTTTGCCGCCGGGAAAATCCTTGTTGGGAACATGATCGCCATCATCGGTGCCGACGCCGATCGCCACCACATACACACCGGCGCGCTCTGCATTCGCGGTCGCTTCGGCAAGCTTGCTGCGATCGCCGCGGTCGCGGATTTCCTCGCCGTCGCTGAGGACCACCAGCGTGTTATTTTTCTGGCCGGTCTTTTTCAGCGTATCGACGGCGAGTTGGACGGCCTCCGACAAATCGGATCCACCGAGCGGCGCCCATGTTTCGTCGATCTGTTCGACGGTCTCGCGCACGGCGGCATGATCGATGGTGAGCGGTGCGTAGAGATAAGGGTCTCCGGCAAATGCCAAAAAGCCGATGCGTTCGTTGGGCATCGCTTCGAGGAGTTCGTAAATGACGATCTTCGCCTGTGAGAGGCGGTCGGGTTTGACATCCTGGACGCGCATGCTCCGCGAAATGTCCAGGGCGATGAGCACATTGCGGCCCAGCGTTTTTTCCGTCTTGGTGCCCGCGTCCGCGCGTGGCCGGGCGAGGGCGATGATGATCGCGGCGCTGGCGACCAACAAAAATGAAAGGGCCAGCCAACGCGGCAGCCAGGGCCCGCGCTTCATCAGATTGTCGCGCAGCCGCGGTGCCACGAAGACCGACCATTGCCGGCTACGCAAGCGCGCGAACAGCACCGCGCCGAACCCCACGAAGGGGAGCAGCAGCAGGAACGCAAGCCAGCCGGGTTGGGCGAATATCATCGGATCAGGCGGAGGGCGGGGGATTGAAGGCCAGGCAAAACGCCGCGGTGAGTGCCGCAGCCAGTGTGACAGCGGTGAACCAGGGAAACAACTCGGTATCGTCGATCACGGTCAGACTTTTCGCATCCGTTTTTTCCAGGCTGTCGATGGTGGTGAAAGTCCGGCGCAGGGAGGCAAGGTCCTGCGCCCAGTAATCCTCGCCGCCAGTCAGCTCGGCGATTTTTTTCAAGGTCGGCAAATCGAACTCCTGATACGGGAAGCGCATGATGCTTTGGTCAACCCGGCCTTCTGTCGTCCCAATGGCCACGGTGTAAATCTTGATCCCCAGCTCTTTCGCATGCTGCGCGGCTTCGAGCGGTGAAATTTTCCCCGAGTTGCTGGCACCGTCCGTGATCAACACGATGATCTTGCTTTTCGCATCGCGGGCTTCCAGGCGGACTGCCGCCGCCGCCAGCGCGGAGCCAATTGCCGTGCCTTGCTCTTTCACGGTGCCCAGGTTGTTCGGGTCGTTGAGCCGAAGTTCGTTCAGCGCGTTCCGAAGCCACTGGTGATCCAAGGTGATCGGACTCGCATCGCGCGGCCGCCCTGCAAAGGCGACGAGCCCCATGCGGTCTTCGGGACGCCGGGAAATGAAATCGCCGACCACCTTCTTCGCGACGTCGATCCGTTTCACTTCCGCGCCCTGGTCAATGAAATCGGCGATGTCCATCGACAGCGACACGTCGAAGGCGATCATGATGTCGATGCCGCTGGCGGTGCGGCTTTGATATTCGTTGCGCCAAACCGGGCGGGCCATCGTGAAGATGGCGGTGCACAGCGCGAGGAAGGCGAGTGGCAGACCGAAACTCCATGCGACGCGGCGGGTCCGTTGGCCGAGACTCACAAGCACGGCCAGATTGGGAAACACCACCGCCGCATCGGTGCCCTTGCCGCGGCGGAGGATCAGCAGCGCGAAGGCAGGCAGAAGGAGGAACAACCAGGCTGGCTGCGCGAAGCGGAAATGTTCGAAGAATTGGCTCATTGGCGGAAGCCTTGGTGCAGGGTTTCCAACAAGGAGCGCGCCCCGCGGGTCACATTGTCTGCCGCTTCGTCGGGGATTTGTTCGGCGTATTTCAAAGCGGCAAGTTGGTTGAATGTCGTGCCCGCCGCGGCGCGCGCTTCGTCGGTGAACGCATGCAGGGCCCGATGCCGTGCGATGGTCTCCTCATGCGTCTCGAACAAGGCTGGATCGCCCGAGATCGTGATCAAATATTTCCGCAACACCAGCGATGCCTGCACAGCCGCCTCGCGGGCCGTGACGTTGCGGATGTTATCTAACAGAAGCAGCGCTTCGAACCGGGCGGCTTCACGCGCGGCCTTCGCATCAAAGTGCGGCTTCTTGCGGCGATTCAAAAACATCAGCAACAATGCGAGGACCAGCACTGCCACGATTGCGACAACGATCATCCACGGCTCGAGCCAGGGATCGGGCGCAAGGGACTCCGGTGACGCGGGTTCCAACAATTCGAAGCTGCCGGCTTTTGGATTCATATCTAACCGGAGCGCCGGCGGCTGCGGCGTTTTAACAGGCGGTGCAGCGAGGCCAGTGTGTCGCCATCCGTTTTCAAATCCGCGGCGTCGATGCCATGCTTTTTGAAAATCGCGGAGACGCCTTCCTGCTGCCGCTGCATGAGTTTCGCATAGCCCATCCGCAGGTTGGGATTGCTGGTGTTGACCATGGTTTCGAAGCCGGTCTCGGGATCGATCATCAACACCCTGCCAGCCTTGGGCAGCCGCGCCTCAAGCGGATCGAGCACGCGCAGTGCGATCATTTCATGCTTTTTCGAAAGCTTGCCGAGAGGCTTGTCGAGCGCGTCCGAGTAGAAGTCCGAGATCAGGAACACCACTGATTTGCGTCTCAGGGTCCTTACCAGAAAATCGCAGGCCCTGCCCACCGAGGTGCCCGGTTGCGGTGGTTTTGCGACGAGGATTTCACGGATCATGCGCAACAGATGCCGCGTGCCTTTTTCCGGCGGCACGAAGAGCACCGTGTCGTTCGCGAAAATCAACAGGCCCACCTTGTCGCCATTGTGCAGTGCGGAAAATCCCAGCACCGCCGCCGTTTCGGCCGCCACCTCGCGCTTGCTCAGCTGCACGCTGCCATAGTCCGCCGAGCCCGAGACATCGACCGCCAGCACCACCGACAACTCGCGCTCTTCGCGGAATTTCCGAACGAAGGGCTGGTTCATGCGGGCCGTCACGTTCCAATCGATGAAGCGCACCTCATCGCCGTGCTGGTATTCGCGGAAGTCGTCGAAATCCAATCCCTGGCCACGGAACGACGACAGGTATTCCCCGGAAAACGACTCACGCACCAAGCGCCGCGCTTTAAGCTCGAGCTTGCGAACCCGCGCCATCATCTCCTCGATCTGTTGGTCAGTCAGCACGTCTTCTTCTTACACTCAACACTCAACCATCAACACTCAACCTCTTCACGGCACCGCCACCTTCGCCATGATCCGCTCAATTACGGAATCCGTAGTAATTTCCTCCGCTTCCGCTTCATAGGTCAGCAGGATCCGGTGGCGCAGCACGTCCATCGCCATGTCCTTCACATCCTGGGGCGTGACGAACGCGCGGCCTTGCATGAAGGCGCGGGCCCGGGCTGTCAGGGCGAGGTTGATCGTGCCCCGTGGCGAGGCGCCGGAGCGCACCAGGTTTTTCAACGGCGCGTCCACCAAGGCCGGGAAGCGCGTGGTGTGGATGATTTGTACGATGTATTTCCGAACCGCGGGATCGATGTAAACCTCGTTCACCAACTCACGCGAGCCCGCCACTTGGTCCGGCGTTGCGACGGTCTTCGTCTGATAGGGCGGCGTGGACGTTGCCATCTTGTCGAGGATTTCCAGCTCCTCATCCTTGCTCGGATAGCCGACGGTGACTTTCATGAGGAAGCGATCCAACTGCGCTTCCGGAAGTTGATAAGTTCCTTCCTGGTCGATCGGGTTCTGTGTTGCGAGCACGAGGAAGGGTTGCGGCAATGGATACGAGCGGTCGCCGAGTGTTACCTGGCGTTCCTGCATCGCCTCAAGCAAGGCCGACTGCACCTTGGCGGGCGCGCGGTTGATTTCATCGGCCAGGATCAGGTTGTTGAAAATGGGCCCAAGTTTGGGTTCGAACTTCACCTCCTGCGGGTGATACACCATTGTTCCGACCAAATCCGCGGGCAGCAGGTCGGGGGTGAATTGGAAGCGGGCGAAGGTCGCATGCAATGAGCCGGACAGCGCTTTCACGGCCAGCGTCTTGGCCAGGCCCGGCACGCCTTCGAGAAGGATGTGGCCGTTACACAGCAGTCCGATCAACAGGCGGTCCACAAGCCGTTCCTGGCCGACCAGCACCCGTCCCATCTCGTCCTTCACCGCCTGGATCCACCCGCTCGTCGCCTCGATCCGTTCCTGCAAATTATCCGTAGTCATTGATTTCGTGCCGGAGTTTGCCACGGGCTCCGATCAACGCAATCGGCAAAAAATCGGGAGAAACCGATCAAAACGACCCCACTCCGCTAAGCCAATGGGAAGGAAAGGCGGATTGACGGGAAACCATATTTCCGTATAGTGACTTCATGAAAACCACCATCGACATCCCGGAGGCGCTTTACAAAAAAGCCAAGATCCGCGCGATCGAACGCGGTCAGACCTTGAAACAGATCGTCCTTACCTCCCTGAGCAAAGAATTGGAGCCTGTTTCCACGACTCCCGCGGCGGGCCGGTCTTTTATGGAAAGGCGCAAACTCCTGCCCGGTTACGAAGCTGCCCTGAAGGCAGGAGCATTCTCCGGAGGAACCGACTCCACCCAAATCATCTCCGAAGACCGCTCCTCCCGCGAAGATGCTCTATTTTGATACCACCTACCTCTACCGTGTGTATTCAACGGAGCCGGGACATGAGGCCGTAAAGCAACTGCTATCGGAAACCGAGATCTTGGCCACCGCCTGGCATGGACGTGCGGAATTCGCTTCCATCGTGCTCCGCAAACGCCGTGAAGGGAGCGATTCAGCCGAGCTTCTAACGTCGCTCGAATCCCAATTCCAACACGACAGTAAAAGCGGGCTAATCGAATTCCTGCCTTTGACCGAATCGATCATGCTTCGCCTCGAAGAGACTCTCCGAGCCGCGCCATCCACCACTACCATCCGCGCCGCCGACGCCCTCCACCTCGCCTGCGCCGCCGAACACGGCTTCACCGAAGTTTATTCAAACGACCGCCATTTTCTAACAGCCGCGCCGCTCTTCGGGCTGAGCGGGGTGAATGTGATGCGCGACCTTTGACGTCGGAGCGCAGGAAAAGATGCGAAACCAAGGAGTCGCCACAGTTTCCATCTGTTGACGATCCAGAAACCTCCGGGTTATCTCACGTGCCGTGAAAACAAAATGTCCTAAGTGCGGAACTGGCAAAGCCCGGCGGACCTGTCCCCGAGAGGGTGATTTGGAAATCTGCAGTGAATGCTGCGCCTCACTCAGGGACACGGAGTGTGGCGATTGCGTCCATTATGCAGCCGTCCGGCAATATGAGAACAGCCGCAGCACCACCCCAAGTCTTCCCGACGGGCACTTCATTATGGAAATCAACCCCGAGGTTCAGGATGCCGTCAACACTGCCTTGGAATTTTTGCAACAGGGCCTCACTTACAAGGCGATGACCCTCCTCAACGGCTTGTTGGCTGACCATCCGCATAATCAAGACGTGGCCTTTGGGATCGGATCCGTGCATGCCGTCAAAGGAGAATACGAAAAGGCCATCCAATGGTTCGACAAGGCCATCGCCATCTATCCCTACAGCGTGGAGTCGCACTATAACAAGGCGGTGGCCTATCAAAAAATGCTGGACCTCCCCAATTGCATTCACGCCTATCAGAAGGTGGTCGAGATAGGCGATCCCGCTGATGATGAAGTTGCCCAAGCTCGGTCCTTCATCGCCACCATCACCGCCGGGATTTGGAAGACCGAGCGCCTCACCTTGGATGCCTACCTGAAATCCGCAGATCTTTTCAATCAAGCATTCGAGTTTATGGAACAGAGTGAATGGCAGGCCGCGCTGGATGGATTCCATGCCTCAGCCGCCATCAATAAACGCAACTCGCCTTGTCAGGGAAACATCGGCTTGTGTCATGCGTATTTGGGCCACAAGGCCCAGGCTCTGGCCGCATTTGAACGTGCGCTTGAGATCGATCCCGACTATCAGCCCGCCCGCTCAAACCGCGAGGTGGTGGAAAAACTGGAAGAAGGCTTCCCCATGATGAACCTCGCCTCAAAGACGATCAACTACGCCATGGAGACGTTCAGGGAAGAGCGGGAGTGACGTCGATTGAAGCGGTCATTCATCTTCATCTGAGGCGGGCTGCTATTTCCAGGACCTCGTCGATCTGGTGCCTGAATGGCTCGGGAAGATATGGGCACCAAATCAACATGATGTCGATCTCGTGCCGAAACGGCTATTGTCTCCGCCGCAGATGTACTATCGCACGGAGGATGCCATCGAGGGTGGCGTCCAGATGTTTGCCGAGATCTTCGGCGAGGAAGCGGAGAACGTGACAGCCATTTTCCTGAAGCAGGGCATCCTTGCGGCGGTCGCGGCGGTAGGCGGCGTGATCCGTGAGGTGTTGAGGTCCATCGATCTCGATGGCGAGTTTGAGCTTGGCGCAAAACAGGTCGACTTCTATTTCGCTCCAGCCGTCGAAAGGGATGGGGAGTTTGGCATTCAGTCGGAATAGTCCGGCTGTCTCGGGGAGAGATTCCAAGCGGTGGAAAAGGAATGCTTCCGAGGCACTGCGGGCACGGGCTTGGTCGGTGGGAACACGAGTGACTCCGACAAAGAGATTTGCGAGCGGGACGTCCACACCATCGCGGATCAAGCGGCGGACGCTGGCGGCGTAGTCCTTTTTCCAAACGGGATCGATAGGCAGCGGAACTTCGGTGGGCCAGCCGGGCAGTGCGCTGGCGGGCAGCATGATGGTGTAGCCGACGGCTTCGTAGCCCGCGCAGCGTTTGTCGAACATCCGGGAGAGCATCGGGATGTCGAGATCGGCGTAGTCGTGGATTCTAACTTCCCGCTTGCCGTCATGGAGGCGATGAAGACGACCTGCGTATTGGGCGATGATGCCGCGCCACGAAACGGGCATGGTGAGGAAAAGAGTGTCCAGCCGTGAGTCATCAAAGCCCTCGCCGACGAACTTGCCGGTGGCGATGACGACTCGTGATTCATTTTGAGGAACAGCGGCGAGTTGTGCCATGGCCTCACGCAGGGACTTCTTTCCCATGCCACCTTGCAGGATGATGAGATGAGGCACATGCGGGCGGATCAAATCCGCGAGGGCGGTGATATGTTCCGTGCGTTCTGTTAGGATGAGTGGCGATCTGCCTTCATGCAGTGCCGCGATCACGTCGCCGCGGATCATGGCATTCCGTGGTTCCGATCGGATGATTTCAGCGCAGAGACTTTGGTATTCGACGCGTTTATCAGGATCGGGTTCGGTCATCGGGCGCAGGCCGGTGGGACGGACGATGACGTGGTGGGAAAACGGTCGGGCATCGGCTTGTTCTTTGGCATCCACCCGGTGGCGTACCGGGCCACACTGCATGAAAATGATCGGGTGGTGACCATCTTTCCGGGCCACGGTGGCAGATAGACCCAGCACGAAGCGGGCTTTCACACGGCGGGCGACCAGTTCGAAACTGTAGGCTGATAGATGATGACATTCATCGATGACAAGGTGCCCGTAATTCGCCACGCGATCATCGACGATGCCCTTGCGGACGAGACTTTGGATGAGGGCGACGTCGATCACTCCGCTGAGTTTCTTATGGCCGCCGCCGAGACGGCCGATGGACTTGGCGGGTAGATTGAGGAATGATGACAGCCGCTCGATCCATTGTTCCAACAATTGCTGGCGGTGAACCAGAATGAGAGTATTCACGCCGCGACTGGCGATCAGGGATGCGGCGACTACGGTTTTTCCAAAGGCGGTGGTGGCTGCCAACACTCCCGTGTCATGGACGAGCATCGCCATTGCGGCGACTTCCTGATCCGGGCGCAGGGTGCCTGAAAACGTCACATCGACCGGATGTCCTGTCACTCGCTCGTCACGGATGACCGGTTTGATTTTCAGTTCGGAAAAAAGCGTTAGCAGATCTTCCTTGCAGCCCCGTGGCAGGCCGATGTGGGTGGACAGGTCATCCGCGCAGGCGATGATACGAGGTTTCTCGTAGGTCGGCAGCCGCATGGCCTGGGCACGGTAGAACTCGGGGTTCTGAAATGCGGCGAGGCGCAGCAGGCGGTTGCGTAATGCGGGTGGTAGTGTTGATTTTGTTAAATAAATCAAATCGCCGAGGACGATTTCGATTTCCTTTGGCAATGGACTTGTGATGGGAGGATCGCGGTGACGTCTGGACGGCGGAGTGTTCCATGGCTCCGGCTCGTCATCGGCCGAGAGGGCGAAGCGCACGCCGACCACACGGCCCCGGCTTTCCGCATCGTGGACGATGGATTCAATTCGGTCCCGGGACAGGCGGCCGATTGAACCAAGGAATGCCCACGGGTCCGGATAGGGCGTGAAGGTATCATCCACGAACATGCTATGGCCGTTTTCGCGAGGGCCTTTCTGCATTGGGAGGGCGATCAAATTTCCAAAGCCACCCTTTGGCAGAGTGTCCTGGTTGGGAAACAGCCGGTCGTAGGACGCGAGACCGAGTTCAGGTCTCCGCTCCATGGTTTCCGTCAGGATGAACGAGCCGAGCTTTCGCGCCAGCGTGGCGGCAACAGCCTCCGTGAAGAACAACCAAACATGCCCGCCATTGCCGGAGCGAGATCGTTCGAGGGCGGCGGGGATGTGTAGAAGTCGGCAGGTTTCCATCACCGCCAGCACATCCTCGTGCCACGATTCCTTGTCGAAATCCATGGCGAGAAAATAACAGGTCTCATCCACGAGCATCGGATAAATTCCGGCGACGAAATCCTGTCCGGCGGAGTCCTTCCCTGATAAATGCCAGCGGATGATTTCGTCGGTTATCGGGAGGAACGCGCGGTGTGGGCAATCGCAGCATTTGATCCGCGGTTTCTCACAGATGCCACGGACCCATTCATTGCCGCAGGCCGGGGCGTATCCGGTGCGGCCCGACTTTTTGCTTTCGAAACGGCGTGGATAGACATCGTCGCGGCCTCGGAACAGAGAGCGGAACAGGGCGATTTTTGCGGCAACCGGACTGCGGTCGTGAATGCTGGTCAGAGACGGCGCGTCGCGATCATTTTTGGAAGGGCTGTTCATGGCCTTCTCCGAACTGCTATTCCGCCGGCACATGCGGCTCGAAGGTCATCGCGCGCTCGTCTTCGCGGGCTTTGGCGGCCTTGCGGGCCTGCTGATAGAAATAGTCCTGCACGCGAAACGCCTTCTCGCCTTTTGCCCGGACCAACCGTTGCGAAGTGCCATCGGGGAGGATCCTTGATGCCTGGGTGTTGTCCTGGAAAAAAGCTTCCAGAATTTTCACCAGGCGGCGCTTCAAGGCGGCTTGCTCGATCGGTATCATCAACTCAATCCGCTTTTCGAGATTGCGCGTCATCCAGTCGGCCGAGGAAATATAAACTTCCGCGTCGCCACCCTGGTGGAAATAAAACAAGCGGGCGTGTTCGAGAAAGCGATCGATGACCGAAATCACTTCGATGTTTTTGGAAAACTTCGGATCGCCTGGTTTGAGGCAGCAGATGCCGCGCACGTTGAGGCGGATTTCGACACCGGCCTGCGAGGCTTTGTAGAGGGCATGGATAATGTCGGGGTCCTGCAGCGAATTCAACTTGCCCATGATCTTCGCGGGGAGGCCCTGGCGCGCGCGTTCCGCTTCACTGGCAATCAAATCCAGCAGCGCCGGTTTCATCGCTGTGGGCGCTGGCAGCAGGCGCTGGAACCTCAATAATTTCGAGCGGCCTGTGACCGCATTGAAAAACAGCGAGGCATCATTTCCATACTCCGGCTTGCAGGTGAGATAAGACAAGTCGGTGTAAAGCCGCGATGTCGTTTCGTTGTAATTGCCGGTTCCCAAATGCACATAGCGCCGCAAATGGCCCGACTCGCGGCGGACGATGAGGCAGATCTTCGCGTGGGTTTTCAGGCCTTTCACGCCATACACGATCTGCGCACCGGCCCTTTGTAATTCGTCGGCACGATCGAGATTGCGTGCTTCGTCAAAGCGCGCCTTTAACTCGACCAAGACCGTGACGTGCTTGCCATTTTCCGCCGCTTTGATCAGGGCGTTGATGACTCTCGACTTGCGCGCGGTGCGGTAGAGCACCTGCTTGATGGCGATCACATCCGGATCGTCGGCGGCTTCCTCAATGAGCCGCAGCACGGGCTCGAACGATTCATAGGGATGATAGAGCAATACATCCTGCGCGGCGATCGTTTCAAACATCGGAACTCCCGGTGCGATTGATGGCGAGTTCTGCGGCGGCCATTCCGGATCGCGCAAATGATCGAAGCCTGACACGAACGCGAGCTCCATGAATGAGGCCAGCCCCGGCGGTCCGTCCACACGATACACTTCCTGCGGCGTCACTGCGGTGACCGTTTTGATCACCTTCACGAGATCGCGCGGCGCGTCCGAGCGCAGTTCAAGTCGAACGGTATCGGCAAATCGCCGGGCCGATAACACATCCTCCATTTCGCCCGCGAGATCGATGGCATCTTCCTCCTGCACCGCAATGTCGCCGTTGCGGGTGACGCGGAAGGCTGTGGTGGCCACGACGTTTTCACCGGGAAACAACTCGGAGGCATGGGTCGAGACGAGATCCTCGATCAACACAAACGCATGGCCGTCGCCCTCGACGCTGACATTCACACGGCGTCCAAGCGCTTCCGGAATCGGGATGAGCGCATGGCGGCAGGCCTTGGTTTCCGGATCAAGCAAGCGGCAGGCGACCACAATCTGCAGGCCGGGCACCGCCGGCGGCGGTCCATCGGCATCGACCGCGAGAGGTGTTAGAAGCGGGAAAATCTGGTCCTCGAACGTGGCTGCCACTTGTGCCGATTGCTCGACGGAAAGTTCGCGTGCCTGCAACGGCCGGATGCCTGCTTTCTCAAGCGCAGGCACGATGGTTCCCGTGAGCAAGCCATACTGGTCGTCCACCATCTTCAAAATCCGCTGCCGCAACAACGCCAGGTTGGACGCGGGTGATAGTCCCGACGCATCGGGAGTTTTGCGGCCGCTGCGACGCATCAACATGAGGCCGCCGATGCGGACCTGGAAAAACTCGTCGAGGTTCGAGGCGGAGATCGCCAGAAATTTCACCCGCTCTAACAGCGGTAAATCGTCACGCAGCGCCTCGTTGAGAACGCGCTGGTTGAACTCCACCCATGAGAGTTCGCGGTTAAGGATTGGGGGAGGCATGGAGAGGATTGTGGATTGTGGATCGTAGATAGTGGATGTGGGAGCGGATTATGAATCATCTATCTACGATCCACGATCCTCGATCTCTTTGTTCTAGCCATCCTCATCGATGACAACAGCGAGGCCGAATACCTGCTCAAACAAATCAGCCTTGGAAGTCATGGCAAGGCGTTCCACCGCGGCGTCGGACAACCCGCCGAGGCGGATGTGCAGTTTCCCTGCTTCGCGGCTGATTTCAATTTCACCGACCCTTTGGGCATGGGTGCGTTCAAGGGCATCGGCGACGCGTAACAGTGAGGCAAGCTTGCAAACGCGGATGCGGTCATCGGTGCCGAGTGCCGCGTAACTCGGGTGATCCAGCTTCGGGCCGGAATGGCGATGGTATCTTGCAACCAGCGCCACGATGTTGACATCCAGGCGGTTGAGTCCGAACACCTCGGAGTTGAGGATGAGATACTCCGAATGTTTGTGGTGCGCCCGCGGACTGACGTAGGTGCCGACCTCGTGGAGGATCGCTGCAACTTGTAACAACAGTGCGTCGTGGGAATCGAGTTGGTGAAGATCCTGCAGGTCTTTGAAAAATTTCGCACAGAGATTGCCGACATGTTCGCCGTGGCTGGGGTCGGACTGATAGCGCTTTGCCAGAATCCGCGCTGACCGCAATACCTCTTCCGCAAAGGCTCCAGTGAGTTCCTGCGAGACCAACAAATCGTGGAGAAGCCCTTGCTCGTATTCACTGGTGGGAATGTGGACCTCGTCGAGCTTGAGCGTTTCAGCGACTGCCAGATTGATCTCGAGCGCGGGGATTAGTGCCTCCGCGGTTTGATAGTCGAGTTGGTATCGCTTCACCAACTCGACATCCGGGATCGATGCGGCATCCGATGTGAATTGCCGCAATGCCTTCAAGGTGCAAACCTGCTTTGAGCCGGTCAGTGGCTGGGCCACAGCCTGAATTTCATAACCGATCAACACCAGACCCACCACTTTGACATCGGAGAAATCGAAACGGATTTGCGCGAGGTTTCCAAAGGCATGCTCGCGGATCACGCGCAGCATCGCGGTGCCTTGCGCGTGCGAGCCATCGACCGCCTCCCGCGTACGGTGCGTCCCCATCCGGTAGCTGGTGTAGCGCGAGATGAGTCCGTTTTGAAACAACAAGGCCCGCGTGTTGCCCGGCCCGACATGCAGGACGAGCGTGGTGTCCTTTTGCATCGCGGGCAGATTCAACAAACGCCGCCGCGTTTTCAGATAGATGAGGCGCGTCATTTCACCGTCATCGATCGTTCCGATCTTCAATCCGCAGGCGATGCGGATGCGGTTCATCACGGTTTCGTGATTGGTCGCCTCGCTGAGAATGTTGGTAGCCACCGCGCGGGTGATCGAATGCGGATCGAGCCCAAGTTCGGAAATGGTTTTTTGAAATCCCTTGATGATCGACACGACCCGCTCGGTGGTGGCCGGACTGACGAGGCCGTTGCGGAAAATGTCCCGTGCGACGGGTGCCGGCTGCTCCAAGAAATCAACGGGTACGATCGATCCGACTCCGGACCGCTCGGCGACCATCATTGATACCGAACTCGCGCCGATATGGAGGGCGGTGAAAAGACATTCCGGCGGGGGCGGTCCTCCGGATTTGCTGGCGGCATGCATCTGCAACAGAACAACGCGCATTCGCCGCGCGTTCAATCCCCAATTAGTGACATCGGACGGGAATGCGAGACGGGGCTTGTCACGATGAAGCGCCGCCGCAATAAGAAGCCATGCCAGTCACCGGAGCATTGGAGCGGTATCGGGTGAAACCCGGGTCCAAGGTCGACCTGCGGAAGATCGACAGCGGCGAGAAGACTTTGTTCCAGGGCCCCAAGGAAGAGATCGAAGCGCAGTTCGACACGCTCCAGCACCAGCTCCAGGAACTGCAGAAGAGGCTCTACGCGGAGAACAAACACCGAATCCTTGTGGTCATGCAGGCGATGGATACCGGCGGCAAAGATGGCTGCATCAAGCACGTCTTTTCACGGATCGACCCGCAGGGCATCCATGTTTGTCCGTTCAAGAAACCGAGTGAAGCCGAACTCGCGCATGACTTCCTCTGGCGGATTCATTCGCAGGTGCCTTCGACAGGGCAGCTCGTGATCTTCAACCGTAGTCACTACGAGGATATCATCGCGGTGCGCGTGAAAAAGTTGTTTCCCGACGAAGTATGGCAACGCCGCCAACGGCATGTCCTCGAGTTCGAACGCATGCTCGCCGAAGAGGGCACGACGATCGTGAAAATTTTCCTGCATATCTCGAAAAACGAGCAAAAGCGCCGTCTCGAGGCCCGCCTGGAAAACCAGCAGAAACATTGGAAAGTGAATCCGGACGACCTGGTGGATCGCGCGCGCTGGAATGATTTCATGGAGGCCTACGAAGATGCCATGAGCGCGACTTCGACAAACCATTCGCCATGGTATGTGATTCCGGCGGACCGCAAATGGTATCGCAACCTCTGCGTCGCGCGGATCATGCTCGATACCCTGCAGAAACTGGACATGCAGTATCCGGCCATCACCTGGGATCCGAAGATGCTGCGCATTGAAGACTGAACAAGCGCCGGCAATGACGAAACGGGCTGTCCTTCATTACTCTGCCGTTGTGGCGGCTACGCTGTTCATCGCTTTCATCGTCGGTGTCATCATCATCGCCGACCGCGCCGACGGTCCGCCGTTCTGGTCGTTTATCAACCGCATTCCCTGGGGTGACAAGGTCGGACATCTGGGGCTGATAGGAACCCTGTCGTTTTTATGCAATCTCGCCTTCCGCTCCCGGAAATGGCGTTACGCGACCGTGACGACGCTGGTGTTGCTGGTTCTTCTAACAGGCGAGGAGATATCGCAGGCCTTCGTGCCATCCCGGCATCTGGATCTCTTCGACTGGCTCGCGGATCTTGTGGGGCTGGCGGTGGGGCAATGGATGGCTTCGCTCGTTCGCGTGAAACTGAAAGCAGCGCGTTCATTCTGAACAGAGCGTGCTCATTTTGAGCACTGGGTGCGGCAGACATTCTGTCCGCCGAAATCTTCCCGGCCGACAGAATGTCCGCCGTCCTCAGTCGACAGCATGTCGACGCTCCTTAGATCACCCGCGACCAGAGCACTTTGAGGTAACGCGACTCGGGATAGTTCGAGAGCGTGGGATGATCCGGTCCGGCACCTGTGCGATCAAAAGTTTGCAAGCGCTTGTCGCGGCGGTGCGCGGAAGTAATGACGATGCGTTCGAACTCGCCCGCGCCGAGTTGTCCCGAGCAGGAGCAGGTGACGAACAAGCCTTCAGGTGCGACCAATTGCAGCGCGAGCTTGTTCAAGTCCGCATATTTCGCGGTGCCGATTTCATCTTCGCGGCCGTGGATGAACTTCGGCGGATCGGCGATGACGAGATCCCAGGTGCGGCCGTTTTCGATCATCGTGCGCGCCCAGGTGAAGACGTCGGCGTGGGTGAATTTAACGTTCGCCTTGTTCAAATTCGAATTGCGCTTGGCCATCGCGATGGCGTTTTCGTCGAGATCGACGCCCGTGACATCTTCCGCTCCCGCGAGCGCCGCGGAGATGCCGAAGCCGCCGGTATAACAACAGAGGTCGAGAACATTGAGGCCTTTTGCCAATGCCCCGAATTTTTTACGGTTGTCGCGTTGGTCGCAGAAGAATCCCGTTTTATGGCCGGCGCTGAAATCGATTTCGTAGCGGACGCCATGTTCGCGGATTTTCACCGTGCGCATGTTGTCGGACTCGACACCGCCACGATGCGGGATTCCTTCAATGCGGGCCAGGTCCTGGTCGACGCTGACGAAGACACGCTTGGTTCCGAAGCTTTCGTGCAGCAGTGGCAGCCATTTGGACAATCGTTGCCAGGCTGCGAGGTTGGTTATTTCCACGGAGAGCACGTCCGCGAATTTGTCGGCGACGATGCCGGGCATGAAATCCGCGTCGCCGTGGATCGCGCGATAGCTGTCGGTGTCGGCATCGAGTTTCAGAACTTCACGGCGCAAGGTGGCGGCGCGGCGGATGGCATTTTCGAAAAACGATTCGTCCTCGAGGTCATCCAGCGAATGGCTGACGATGCGCAGGGGCATCCGCGATTTCGGGTTCCAAAGACCCCAGCCGAAGCGGGTGCCTTCCTTGCCAAAGACCTCCACGAATGACCCCGGCGTCGCATCGCGCGAGACGTCACCGACCATTTTCGGCCAGATCGAGGGATGGAAGGTTTGGTATTTGAGCTGAACGGTGGGCACGGCGGCAACGAATGCTGAAACGGCTCGGGACTCAAGCTTGCAGATTTGGAGGAAGATTTTTCAACCGCAGATCAGGGCATCTACATTTCATAATCGAACCACAGATGAACAGGATTCACGCAGATGGAAGAAGGGATGGAAGGAGGGATGGAATCTGAATTTTTTGCTTCATACATTTGGTTTTTCCGAAATTTGCGTTTTCATCCCTCTTATCTGCGTCCATCTGCGTTCATTTGACTCGTTATTTGAAAATAAAGTGCTCGTCCATGTCCGCTAACGCTCCCATTGCGGTTAAATCTCTTCTCAGTCCGGAGGTTTTCCGAAAGGGTCCGCGCCATGAAAATGCACCGCATCTTGGCTGAGGCCGCCTCCCACATCGCGAAATCGGTTTTCCGGGAGCACAGGGTGCTGGATCACGAACTGGCTGAAGCTTTCGAGGCGAATCCCAAATGGGGCAAGCGTGACCGCAGCTTTATCGCGGAGACGGTGTTTGAGGTCGCGCGATGGAAGAGGGCCTTGTCGTTTCTGGTGGATAGCGAGGAAACCAACGCCCTTTGCGCCGCGCAG
>JANMJQ010000253.1:0-17296 GCA_031371445.1 Akkermansiaceae bacterium | reverse complement strand
CGGCACTGAGTTCGGCAAGGGAAAGCGGGAGGAGCGGGTGGGGGTTCATGCAAGCAAGTTTCGAACTTACGGTTTCCTCTGCTATTTATCGAAAAAAGGTTTATATTGAAAATAAAGGCTCCTTTCGCAGTGACTGCTCAGATCATCCGTGAGAATCCCTCATTCCAACATATCCCAATCTATTGATAGAGATACGTAAAGATTGAAAGCTGTCATTTTTCGATCTCCGATGGTTTGGACGAATGCGCTGCAGGTTTGAATTAATTGTTTCGGGTCATCGTTTTTCAGAGGAATACGCACTACCGACGGCGATGTGTAAAGGTGGGAGGATGCATTAGCTACTTCTCACCCCAAGGCATCCCCGAGTCCGGTGCCGGTTTTGAGTTGGTCGAGATAGGCGGCGTAGTTGAAGGCGCGGTCACGTTTTTTCCCGGAGATCTCGACCAGGACACCGGCATTAACCAGCGCGGTGACGGCTTTGGATGCTGTCGGCCGGGTGGTATCAAGCAACGTCATGGCACCGGTGATGGTGATGATTGGATGGGCGGGCAATCTCTCGAACAATCTTGCCGCCACCAAGGTGCTGCCGGGACCGCTCAGGACGAGTTCCCGGTCGCGGCTTACCAAGGCGAATAGGTTTCGAGCCGCAGTCACCGCCTCGCTGGCGATGGTGGACACGGCTTCGAGAAAATAGCGGGTCCAGGCTTCCCAATCGCCGTCGGTACGGACGGCGGCAAGGTGCCGGTAGTATTCGCTGCGGTGGCGTTTGAAGAAGAGGCTAAGGTAAAGGAGCGGGGCGGTGAGCAGTTGCCAATGTTCGAGCAGCAGGGTGACGAGCAAGCGGCCGATCCGTCCGTTTCCGTCGAGGTAGGGATGAATCGTCTCGAACTGGACGTGCAGGAGACCGGCCCGAATGAGAGGCGGCAGGTCGTCGGGGGCGTGGAGGTATTTTTCGAAGTCTGTCAGCAGTTCCGGCAGGAGATGCGGTGGCGGCGGCACGAAGGCTGCGTTGCCCGGACGGGTGCCGCCGATCCAATTCTGACTGCGGCGGATTTCGCCGGGGAGCTTGTCGGCACCCCGGGCCCCCTGCATGAGCCGGGCGTGGACCTCGTTGAGAAGGCGCATTGAGAGCGGGAGTCCGTCCGGGCGACGAAGTTGATCGCGGGCGAAATCCAGAGCTTCCAGGTAATTGCAGATTTCCCGGACGTCGGCGTTTTCGGATGCCTCGATCCCACCCTCGGCCTCGAAATTGAGAAGATCGATCAAAGTGGCTTGGGTTCCTTCGATTTGGGAGGAAAGCACGGCTTCCTTGCGGACGAATCCGTAGATGAACCAATCGAGCGAGGGCACCATTTCCCCCGCCAGCTCCAAGCGTCGGAGGTTTTCCTCGGCGGAGCGAAGCTGCTGCCACAAGGGTTCATCCAATTCCAGTGGCGGATGCGCGGGTGGCAGCGGATGCGGTACGAATGCCGAGACCTGCTCGCTTGCCACGGTGGTGCGTTCGTAAATGCCGGTGACGCGTGGCGCTTCCATTACGAAAGAAATCTTTCTTATGGATCAGTCAAAGTAAAGATTTCTTTCTTAGCGGCGAATTGAGTCATCCGTGAAAGACCTTCGGACCAGCAAACATCCCAACCTGAAGCGACGTAGGCGTCACTTCTCCACAGGGATTATTTTCCGGGATGAGCTGTTAGATATGCCTCCACATCCCTGGTGACGATTAACTCCCCTTTCATCACCGTCCAGTGGCCGGGGAAGGTGCAGACATATGGATAGGTCCCTTCCGCAGATGGCGTCGTGAAGGTGAGCGATTCCGATTTGCCCGCTTGGACCAATTTGGTGGCCGCAAGGACGCGGGGGTCGTTCTCGGGCACATAGGCGCGGCCTTTTGAGTCGAGCTTGTCGGGTGGAAAAATTTGCACGGCGATTGCCAGCGGCTGGGCCGCGCCGGGCTGTGTGACCACGAGGTTGTGCGGCATCGCATCGGGATTCTCCAACACGATTTCGATCATCCGACCGGGCTCAACGACGATGCGCGCGGTATCATAAAGCAACTGCTCGCGGACGGTGTGGATGGTGAAGCGCTTCACATCGAGATTCGCAAGATCGCTGGCTGCGGCTTCGGCCTGTTGGGGTGGCAGGGATTTCAACAAGGCCTTCGACGCTTCCATGGTGGACCGGAATTCCTCGCTTGTCCGCTGGGCCGCAGGAACGCTGCGGGCCCATGACGCGATTCCCGCAACAGCACGCGCGGTCGCGGCAGGATCATTGGCTTTCATTTGGGCGATCGCCGCCACCGCCGTCGGCACCTCGTTACCCTTGGCGATGGTCTCGGCGAGCAAGCCGAACGCCGCTTCACCCAGCACCTCGGGCAAGGCGGCAAGTGCAGCTCTGCGGATCGCGGCCGCGGCATCGCTTTTCACCTGCACACGGCTTGATGGAGCGGGCGCGGGCAATGCGCTTCGCTTGAAAACTTCATGACGGGCGCTATCCAACACGGCGAGTTCGAAGCCCTCGAGCCGCGCGCCAAAGGCACCGTCGCTGCGATTCCAAATCGTAATTTCATCAATCGGTTTCTCCGCGCCGAGATCAAGCTCCCACCACGGGTTGTTGATGTTTTCCTTGGTGTGGGTGGTTGATCCACTGTTGTAGATGCCATCGGTGTTGCCATCGATCGCGCGATTGGGATCACCGTCCCAAGCGACACTTGCCTGACTGGCCTTGCCGGACGGTGCCACATTGCTGCCGCCACTAATCACCTCGACCTCAGCAAGCGATAAGGTGCCTTTGCGACCGGGAAGGCTAATACGGACAAAACGGCCCTTGCACGATCCGGCACCCTGCAAGGAGGCACTCAGTTCGGGAGGCAGGCCATCTAACAGATTCTTTATCCGCGTGGCAGCCGTGGCCTGCAATGTCTTGTCCGGCACGAGCGCCACGGCGCGGATGAATGCCACCATGGATGCCGGTGACCGCAATGCGAATTGCCAGGCGGGCTCCACCGAGCCATGTGCGCGCATCGCGGCGGCAAGCGCATTGGCAGCGACACCCTCGTTGGAATGGGCGGCAAGGTCCTCGAGCTGCGGCAGCACGGCCTTCAGGTCCGCCACCGGCAGTTCGTGCAACAACATGCCCAGATCGCGGATCACGTTCTTCGATGCGGCGTCGATGTTTTTCAAAACACGCACCGCACTCGCAGCCGACGATTCCTTCTGCAATGCCGCCAGCTTGGCGAGCGCTTCAATGCGTTGCGGCGTCGGTATGTCTTCGCGGGTCACCAGCGCCAAACGTGTGACCGGGGATTCGGGAAGCTTCAACAAATCCGGCGTAGGGACGGCTTTCATCAAATACGTCACGCCAGCCGGGTTGTCGGCGGCAAACGGGTTCCCCGCTGCGATGGCCTGCTTCCACCATGGTTCGAGCTGCCGCATGGTTTCCTTGAGGCAGTAGTCGATGTAATAGTCCGTCGGCTTCTTGAGAGCCGTTAGAGCCGCTTCGGCCGCCGCCGCTTCGCGGAAATAACTGGCCACGCGCACCGCCTCAAGTCGCACCCGCGGCGCTTCATCATTAGCCGCTTCCTTGACCAGGGCCAGGGCGTTGGGAATCCGGTCGCGCCAATAGCCGAGCACGCGCAGCCCTTGTGCCCTCGCCCGCGATTCAGGCGATTTCAAAACGCGGTCCAGCAACTCGAAGTTCACAACATCATGCCATTGGTGGACCCACAAGGCCTCCAACAGGTGGTGCTCGTACGCGGGATCTTTTGCATCCAGCGATTTCACCCAGGCCACCACTGCCGAGGTGACCTCCTTGGCGTCATGCTTGCCAAGCTCGATCTTCGCACGCAGTCGGACATCGTTTTCCGGCTCTTTCAAAAGTTTGAGCAGCGCGGGGATTGGCTGGCCATCGATCTTCTTCGGCACCAACAGCGGCCGGCCTTCATAAGTGATCCGATACAAGCGCCCATGCTGGTGGTCACGGTTCGGATCGCGCAGGTGATGCTGCAAATGTCCGATAAGCATTTGCGACCAATCCATCATGTATAGCGAGCCATCGGGTGCAACCGTGATGCCGGAAGGCCGGAAATTCGGATTCTTTGCTATGTCGGCGGAGAGCAGCGGATCGATCGTTTCACCTTGAATGCCGGAACCCTCTTCACTGAGCTTCGCGCGGAAAATTCCCTGGAAGCTGATGACGTTCGCATCGAGGAACTGGCCCTGCCATTCGTCCGGAAAATGCCGGCTCGAAAGAATGGCCGTGCCGGGACAAGGCCGCGACGGCTGGTCCCAGAATGTTTCCATTCTGGAATGCGCGCCCTCGTCGAGATGGCCGCTCATCGCGGGTCCGAAGTAGTTGTCGTTGCCCGTTGCATCGGTGATCAAATCGTTGCCCCAGTAGTCGAAAACTCGGCCATGCGGATTTGCGAATCCATAAGGCGCGTGCCGCATGAATTTTCCGGTCACCGGCTCATAACGATAAATCCCTCCGTCATGATTGCGGATCACGCCGTTCGGAGTTTCGACATTCGTGCGATGGAAAACGCCATCGCTCAGATACACCGCGCCGCCCGGTTCGTAGCAGATCGAATTCGTTTCATGATGCGAATCCGCGGCGTCGAGTCCGTGCAGCAAGCGCTCCTTCCAGTCGGCTTTGCCATCGCCATTGGTATCGCGCAGATAGAGCAAATCCGGCGATTGCATGAGCAGGATGCCGTCCTTGTAAAATTGGAAGCCGGTGGGGCAGTTCAAGCCATCGGCGAAGGTCGTGATCTTCGCGGCCTTGCCCGTGGTTGGATCCAGATCGATCACCAGGATTTTATCAAAGACCTTCGTGGTGGGACTGGTCTCCGGATAGTTTGGCCAAACGGCGACCCACAAGCGGCCCTTGGTATCGAAACTCATCTGCACCGGATTCACGAACTCCGGAAATTGCAACTCCGAAGCCACCAGGCTGATTTTGCAATTCGGTGCGAGCGTGAGGTATGCCATTGCTTGCTCGGGATCCACATACGCCCCGCCACCACCGACTTCATTGCTCGGTGTCAGTTCGACCGGCGGCAGGTTGTCATCGACGGCGGCGATCGTCTTTCCGTTTGCGGCCGCCCACACCACCTTGTCCCGGTTCGCGGCCTTCACATCGCGCTGTGCCAACTCTTCGCATAGAATCCGCGCATTGGTCACGCCCGCGTAGGCGATCCGCGAGCGGTCGCCATAGATATTGAATTGATCGACCGTGCGGTAGCGGTGATGCCACTCGGTGTTTTTATCCAAGACCGCGGCGCGGATTTTTTCGAGCGAGGGGTCATTCATCGCCGGGGCATCCTTACCGAACAATGCCTTGAACTGGATCGGCGCCAGCAGCTTGTCACCTACTTCTGTTAGATGGATACCATTGATCGTAAGCGGCGATTTCGCGGCTTCGAAAAGCTGGCGCGACGGGCCGAGCAGATCAACAAACGGCACGTGTTTGGAAGCCGCAACCTCGGCCATCACGGCCGTGTACTGTGCCAGGTTCGCAGCATGCCGGTCATCCAATCCTTCGCAAGCGATCGGCGAAAACAACACCACCCTAGGCGCGCCGTGACCGTTGAAATTCGAGCTCAGCAGCTTCGTGAGATATTGATCCAGGCGCGTTCTGAAATCGGCAACTCCCGCAGAATCATGGAACGATTCGTTGAAGCCCCAGTAAGCCAGAATGACATCCGCGCCGAAGTCCGTGCCGGCCTTGTAAATCACTTCCGGACGGTCCGGCGGCGAGCTGTCACCCTTTTTCATCGAGAGCCACCACTCGATCGGCGGCACGTCCTTCGACCGCGGATGCACGTCGATTTCATCGCCCGGAAAACCGAAGTTGCGGACCGTCAGTTCGGCATCCGGATACGCCTTGTGCAGCAAGGTCTCGAACCAACCATGATGCTGTTGCCGGTCGGCCAGGCCATTGCCGACGATCGCGATATGGTCGCCCTTGTGGATTTCAAGCGACTGCGGGGGAGCGGCCGATACCATGACCGGCAGGAAGCAAGTCATCCAGAGAACAAGGCTTAAAGGGGGTTTCATAAACGAAAAGCCCAATACGCTACCGACGCGGCAAATTGTTCAATGGTTATTTCGCAGACGGAGGAATTCGGCTTGAAAAAGGTTCAGTCGATCGTCACCACCGCCTTGATGACGCCGGTTTCAGGTTTCACCCATGATGGAAAAACCTGCGGCACTTCGTCAAACCGCGCGTGATGCGTAATCCACGGGCTGGTGTCGATTTCACCATCGGCAATGAGCTTGATGATACGCCCGAAATCGCGGCTCAACGCGTTTCGGCTCGCCATCAAGGTCAGTTCGCGGCGGTGCATCACAGGCGCATGTGGAAAATCGAGGTTCTGCTGCGTGATCCCGACATAAACCACCCGCCCGGCGAAGACCGCGAATTCCATCGCGCGGACCATCGACTTGTGGTTGCCGGTCGCGTCGATGACGACATCGCACATGCGCCCGCCCCCGAGTTTGGCCACGGTCGCGAAGTCATCATCACCACCGGTTGGGAGAACGACTTCGGCGCCTTTCATTTTCTCGCGCACGAATGCGAGCCGACTCTCCGCCATGTCCATCACGATGGGACGTGCGCCGCTGAGACGCACGAATTCAAGTGCCGACAGCCCGATGGGCCCCGCACCGATGATGAGGACGTTTTCACCGGGTCGAGGATTACCGCGGTCAACGGCATGGCAACCGACGGCAAGCGTCTCAACGAGCGCGCACTGGTCCGGCGTAAGGCCATTTGCCACGTGGAGCTTGCGGGCCGGCAGAATGATGCGTTCGGTCATTCCGCCATCGCACATCACGCCGAGGGTCTTGTGGTTTTCGCAACAATTGGTGAAACCGCGGCGGCAGGCATCGCAATGCTGGCAGTTGAGATAACATTCCACCGCACAGCGATCGCCCGGTTTCACGTTGGTGACTCCTTCACCCACTTCCATGACCTCCACTCCGAGTTCATGACCCGGGATGCGCGGATAGGTAAAGAATGGCATCTTGCCTAGATAGCCGCCGAGATCGGTGCCGCAAATGCCGACACGTTGCACGCGGACAAGCGCTTCACCAGGACCGGGCGCGGGTGGTTCGGCGATGTCAATGAATCTCCAACTCCCGGGTTTTTCCAATTGCAGGGCTTTCATCTCGTTCAATTGTTTTCGAGCAATCCTTCCACATGGCCGAAGTTCATGACTGGAGCAAATATTGCACGCACCTCATCTAACAGTTCCAAGTCAATCGGCTCTGCGGCCCACTCGGCCCAGTTGCGGATGTTCCGGGGGTTGGCGCTGCCGGCGATGGTGCTGGCGATGTCCGGATTCGCGAGGCTGAACTGTAGCGCGAGCTTGGCGATGTCCACGCCCTTACACTCACAATGCGCCGCCGCTTGCCGCGCGGCCGCTTTCACTTCTTCCGATTCCTTCAGCCACGACGGCAATGGCGCATTCGTAAGCAAGCGCGCGGAAAATGGTCCCGCGTTGATCGCGCCGACCCCACGGTCTTTCAGTTCCGGAACCAGTTCGTCCGCGAACCGCGTGTTTTGCAGGGTGTATTGATTGTAGCTCAACACGCAGTCGAGTTCACATCGGTCGAGCACGTATTTGAATGCCTTCATCGGGTAGCCGGAAATGCCGACGAAGCGGATTTTCCCCGCCTCCTGCTGCTTCCTCAACGCGGGCAGGGTTTCATCGACGATCTGTTGCAAGGGGACGAACTCGATGTCATGGCACAACACGATGTCGAGATGGTCCGTGCCAAGACGGTGCAGCGATACATCGACGCTTTCCGCCACCCGTTTCGCGCTGAAATCAAAATGCGAGAGATCGTAGCGACCAAGCTTCGTGCACAACGTGTAGCTTTCGCGCGGCACGCCCTTGAGCGCCACGCCTAACAGAAGCTCGCTCATGCCACGGCCATAGAATGGCGAGGTATCGATGAAGTTCATTCCACAATCGAGCGCGACTCGCACACTCCCGAGGGCCTCATCGATGGTGACACTCCGGAATTCCGCACCAAGCGATGAAGCACCGAAGCCGAGGATGGGCACCTGGAGGCCGGTATTGCCAAGCGGGCGTGTGGGAAGTGAGTTCATAGTCCGTAGAATTTTGCGGCGTTTAATCCAAACAGCTTCGCCTTCGCTTGCTCGCCGGAGGATTGCAGAAAATCATTCACCAGTTCGAAGACCTGTTGATAGGTCGCCGCCAGCAAGGCAACCGGCCAATCAGATCCAAACATCAGGCGATCCGGCCCGAACGCGGACCATGCGACATCGAAATAAGGCTGGAAATCTTCACGCCGCCATCCCTGCCAACGCGCTTCGGTTACAAGCCCGGACAACTTGCACATCACGTTCGGCGATTTCGCGAGTTCGTGGATCTGTTCGCTCCAGGGTTCAAGAACGCCATCACAAATCAATGGCTTTGCAAGATGATCGAGCACGAAGGCCTGCTTCGGAAACGCGCGCGCCAATTCAATCGCCGCCGACAACTGCCGCGGATAAATCAGGATGTCATAGGTCAAACCAAAGTGCGCCAGCAGTCCGATGCCGCGCTGGAAATCGTCGCGGCACATGAAGCGATCGTCCGCTTCGTCCTGCACCACGTGACGGACTCCGACGAGCTTCGGATGAACCGCAAATCGCGCGAGTTGTTCCCCGACCGCCGGATGACACAGGTCAACCCAACCCACGACTCCTTTGACGATCGGCGATTGTTCCGCCAGTTCGAGCAACCAGCGGGTTTCTTCCAATGATTGCCGTGCCTGCACCGCGATGCAGCCGTCGAGTCCACATGCGTTCAACTCGGGCGCCAGATCATCGGGAAGGAAATCGCGTTGGATCGGCCACTCCGCCTGGATCCAAGGATACTCCTCCGCCGAGTAGCGCCAGAAGTGCTGATGGGAATCGATGCGCATCGTCTTCAGAAAGTGCGGCAGCCGATCGTGAGCAACACGTTCGCCCACAACATCGTATCGGCGGTTTGAATGGTCAGCACGTGATCGGCCGATTCAACTGCCTTGTAGAAATCCCATTTCGAAATCGCCGCGACTTCACCGATCCCGGCCTCTTCTGCAATCGCGCGATACTCCGACCATGCCGGCGGCTCGCCGAACTTGGCATACGGATCGTCCGGTGGAATGGCCATCGTGTGCATCGCATCGAAGGGCAGCGCCGAAGCAAGGGCCCGCACGACTTGCGCCACCGTGGGAATGCCCGGCGACAGTTGCAAACAAATCAACTCCGCCTGCGGACCGCGCTTGCTCGCGGCAGGATAGTTGCCATCCGCGACGAGGATCTTCGAATGATGCCCCGCACGGGCGCACAGGCGCAGGATCTCGGGATGCAGCAATTGGGTCTTGAGCATGATCAGGCAGTATAGTGGCGAATGCTTTCAATCGTCTGGCGCGCGGCAGTTTCGCTATCTGGCAGCGGCAGGATTTCACCGGAGAGATAGCCCTCATATCCGACCTCCCGCAGCGCATCGATCACCGGCGCGATGTCAGTGTGGCCGAAGCCGACCGCATGACGATTGCTGTCGGCGAAATGCACATGCCCGATGCGGTGCCCCGCTGCACGAATCGCTTCGGCAGGGGAGGCTTCCTCGATGTTCATGTGAAAGAGATCGGCGAGCAGGCGGACGTTCGGCGCCTGGATGCGGTCAAGAAATTCCGCGACATCGCCCAGGCGATTGAAGAGACGGGTCTCATAACGGTTGAGCGGTTCGTAAATGAGTGCTTGGCCTTGGGTTGCGGCATAAGAACCGAGTTCTTCCAACCCTTCGGCAAGAATGGCCAGGCCTTGTTGCCGTGAAATATCTCCGTCACAGCGGCCCTGCATCGAACCGATGATCGCAGGTGCATCGAATTTCGCTGCGAGAGTAATGACGGAACGAATGAATGCGTAGGCCTTCATTCGAAGCTCCATGTTGGGATGCGTGAGTGACCACTGATGGATGAGCCACCCGCCGCCGGTTCCGAAGGCCGCGACGCGAAGCTGGTGGCGATTGAGCAGGTTCGCGAGCTCGGCGACATCGATGGCATCCGCCGATGGAGGAAAGATTTCCACGGCATCAAAACCCAAGGCGGCCGCCCGTTCACAACCGTCCGCGAGGCCGTCCCAAAAAACGAAGGGCCCGCCCTTGGCCTGCGGCACGAGGGAAATGGTGATCGCCGATTTCATGGAAGGGATGGGTTTCACGACGGACTGAGGGATACCACGGCAATCGGCAGACTGGAATAGCTTGGATTGACGTCTGCATGCGGATTCTTAACCTGTCTGCCATGCCCGCCGCCGATGCCGATCCCGGAAAACGCCCTGCATTCGTTTCGACACAGGTCCTCGAAGCCGACCGTTATTATCTCAATCTCAACCCGCCGCGCGGTGCCGCGATGGTGGTGGTCTGCGGTGGCTGCGAGCGTCTCGAGGCGGATTACTTGGTCGAGCGCAGCACCTTTCCTTACCTGTGCGTCGAGTTCGTCGCCGAGGGTGCCGGCACGGTCGAATTGAACGGACACCGCTTTCCGCTGCGACCCGGCACCGCCTTCGCTTATGCGTCTGGCATTCCGCACACGATCCGCAACGACCCGCGCCGGCCGATGAGGAAATACTACGTGAATTTCGCCGGGAAAGAGGCGGCACGACTGCTGGCCGCGACCCTGCTGGGAGGATGGACCGCCGTGCAAATCACTTCGCCCCAGGAGTTGTTAGATGTGTTCGATGCCTTGCAACGCGATGCCTTCGCCGATGGTGAATTGCAGACCGAACTTTGCGCCGCGCATCTGAAACTGCTGCTGTTGAAAATCGCCCAACGTGCCCTGCCGCTACAAGCTGCGGAGCCCCGCGGCCTTGCCACATATCAACGTGCGCGCCGCCACATTGAAAAACACTTTGTCGAACTCCAAACCGCGGAGGACGTGGCGCGGGGTTGCCACATTTCACCGGTCCACCTCTCGCGCACTTTCCAACGCTATGGCCAAACGACACCCTATCGTTTTCTCATGCGGCTTAAAATGAATCGTGCGGCCGAGTTGTTAATGGCGTCCGGCATGATGGTGAAGGAAGCCGCCGATGCGCTCGGGTTTTCGAGCCAATTCCAATTTTCCAGGGTCTTCAAACGGGTCCACGGCCTGTCACCCGACCACTTCGCCCGCCGCAGTCCGCGGAGGGCGGGGAAATGAGCGGCGGATGGCCGCTCCACTAATTGGGTGTTTTTGGGTGGGTGCGCAGGCCAGCACGATCGATATGTAGCGTCGGTCTATGACCGTCGATTCTTCCTGCGTCGAATCTTGAAGACGACGCTCACAGAGCGCCGCTACAGGGGTGTCAACCGTAGATCGACACTCCTTACTGCATCGAGGAATGATGGATACTCGGGCTGCCAGCCGAGCGTCTGCAACTTGGCGTTCGACACGCGCTTGCTGGTCCAGCCGCGTTTGCGGTTCGGGTCGCGTGGACCGTAGGGCGGGAGCGGGCGTGAAAAGATTTCCGAGAGTTGCCGGTGACAATCGAGCTGCGTGAGCGGCGTGGAATCGCTGACGTTGAAAATTTCACCGCGTTGTTGTGATTGGGCGAGCGCAAGCAATGCGCGGGCCGCGTCGTCGCGGTGGATTTGGTTGAGCCAGCGGCCGCCGTCGTCTTCGATCACCGATTCTCCGGCGAGGAATTTTTGCAGGATCACGCTTCGGCCGGGACCATAGATTCCTGCGAGGCGCGCGACGATGCCGCCAGCCCCAATCGTGATGTTCTCCGCTTCGAGGAGCAGCTTGCCCGTTTCGCGCCCGGGCTCCGCAGGACTCGCTTCATCGACCCACGCGCCATCGGTTTGAGCATAGACCGATGTGCTGGAGGTGAAAATCAATGGCACTCCCAAAAACGATTCCGTTAGATTCCGGCAGCCTTCGACATAAACATGGCGATAGGCATCGGGACCGCCGCGCCCCGAAGCGGCGCAGTGGATGATGAGATCGGTGGCGGGCAATTTTCTAACAGCTACGGCATCGCCGAGATCGCAGGCGATGACGCCATCACCACCTGTTAGAGAAACCGGGATCACATGCCATCCCGCCTCGCGGAACGTCGCGGCAACAGCGGCGCCCAGGTAGCCATGTCCGGCGAGAAGGAGTTTCATTGGAGATTTAGGAAACCACGAAAGGAAGTTAAGGCGGTGTTATAGGATGCAATGTGGAGAAGGGACGCCTACGTCCCTTCCTGCATGGACGTAGGCGTCCATGCTCCTTATTTCGCGCCTTCCTTTTGAAACGCACGGCGGACGTCGGAGTTATCGGAGTTGGTGAAGTTCGAGCGTTGCACGAGCAGGATGTAGGCGCGTTTTTTAACGGGATCGATCCACGCCTGGGTGCCGAACAAGCCGCCATGGCCGAATGAACCGGACGACAGCGCTTCGCTGACGCCCTGCGGTTGGCGCACGACGCACCAGCCGAGGCCCCAGCCGTTGCCGGGGGTGAAGCCGGTTGTTAGATCGCCGCTTTGGACGCTGGTCATTTGCTTCACGGTTTCCGTTTTCAGGTAGCGCTTCCCGTCGAGTTCCCCGCCACGCAAAATCATTTGCGCGAACTTCGCATAGTCCGTGGCGGTCGAGAACAAGCCGCCGTTGGCCCGCGGGAAGCTTTTTTCGCCGGTGGCCGGATCGGTTGGCAGATACGGAATCACCACCTTCCTCAATGTCCCTTCCGTTGTGCGCTCATAGGATGAGGCGCAGCGTCCAAGTTGATCTTTGTCGGGATAGAAACACGTATCCTTCATGCCCAGCGGCGTGAACAAACGCTCCTGGAGGAAATCCGCAAAGTTCTTGCCGGACACGACTTCCACAATGCGCGCCACCGTGTTGATGCCGCTCTGGCAATATTGCCATTTCGTTCCCGGATCGAACAGCAGCGGTTTTTTGGGAACCAACTTGATCACTTCCTCCAAGGTCTTCACGCCACGCTGTTCATTGGGCTGTAGGTCGGCCAAGCCGCTGCTGTGGGTCAGACATTGCTTGATCGTTATCTCCACCGGCTTGCCCGACGAACTCTTGAGTTCCTTGAACTCGGGTAAATATTTCGAAACCGGATCATCCACCGAAAGCTTCCCCTCCTCCGCCATCATCATCACGGCGGTGGCGGTGATGGGCTTGGTCATCGATGCGATCCAGAACAGCGTATCCCTTGCCATCGGCCGGAAGCTTTCGGTGTCCGCCATGCCGTTTGTGGCAAGATGGAGGATCTTGTCGGGATCGGCGACCAGGGTGACAGACCCTGCGATTTCCTTTTGGGCGATGAATTCGTCCATGCGGTGCTGGATGGCCTCGTTGATCGGCTCGCCATGGGTGGCGGAAAGCAAGGCGGCGAAAAGGGCGATACGGAGCGGGACTTTCATCGTGTCCGCAAGCAAAGAGAATTCCGGAGGCGGGGACAACCGGTAAACGGCGCTTTCCGTTTGGCCGCTTTCGGATAAACTCGGCCCGCCCGGATGAATTTCAGTCTCGATCCCTACAATCTTCTGGCGGGTTTCGTCTTCGGAACGATCGGGTGGGGTGCCTTGCGTTACGGCAGGAGGCTGGAGCTCTGGCAGCCGGTCTCGATCGGCTTGGCGCTGATGATTTACCCTTATTTTTTCACCAACAACTGGCTGCTGTTTGGGATCGGGGTGGGTCTGCTGGTTCTCCTATATTTCCACCACGACCAGTGAAAATGCTAAGGGATTTCCCTTGGCAGAACGGCGGTTTTTCCCCCTAGCTTTCCCCGCGCATGCCGACCGAAGCGATCCTTTCCACAGCCCGTCAATTTCTCGGAGTGGACCCGACCGTGCCGATCACGCTGGAGCCCATCAAGCGCGGTGCCTCGGGCAGGACGATTGTGCGGGTGAAATCCCCCGTGCACGTGCCATTCATCGGCATCCATTGGACGGAGGAGCGTGAAGACAATTCGCAGTTCATTCCCGTCGGACATTTCCTGAAACAAGCGAAACTGCGTGTGCCTGAAATCATCCATGAGCGCGCGCGTTACCGGGTGGCCCTGGTCGAGGACTTGGGCGACGTCGATTTGCTGTCGCTCAAGAACAGGCCATTCAACGAGCGGTTGCCGTTTTACCACTCCGCGTTCGAGCAAGTGGACCGCTTGTTTTATGCGAAGCCGGCCAAGGATTTCCACCTGATGCCACCCTTCGACGCGGCGATGTATCGCTGGGAGCAAAACTATTTCTTCGAACATATGGTCGAGGAATATCTCGGCATGGATGCGTTCGCCCTGCGGGAAAATATGGCCTTCATCCAGCTCGCCGATCGCCTCGGTACCGTGGCGCGGCATCTGGTGCACCGGGATTTTCAGTCGCAAAATCTGTTGGTGAAGGATGGGAAAATTTATCTCATCGACTTCCAGGGCCTTCGCCGCGGCCGGCAGGAATACGATCTCGCGTCATTGATTTTCGATCCCTATCTCGACCACACCGCAGACGAACGCGAAAAGCTGTTAGATTTGTGGGAGGACATCGCCGACGAACGACCCTCTGAAACTTTGTTCCATGAATGCGCGGCGCAGCGCCTGATGCAGGCCCTTGGCGCCTATGGCAAGATCCTCAAGACCCGCGGCGACGAGTGGTATCGTCCGCACATCGCGACCGCCGCGCGCTTGCTCGGTGAGGTCACGGCGGGCACGGCATTGGAAAAACCGCTGGCACCGGTGTTGGCGGCCATTCGGGAAACAAAGCGGTGACACGCGCCTTCCATCGTGGCTGGGTGACGCTGCTTGTGTCGGCGGCCACCGGCTATGGCGTTTGGAAATGCATACCCGGCACCAAGTTCGACCGCATCGCTTTCACCACCGTCGCGAGCGGCTTCGAAAATCCGCCGCTCTTCGTCTCTGGACACGGCACTTACGATGCTCCGTGGAAGCTGCGGTCATTTGCGGAACGAAACGCAACCGACAAGAAGCAGGCGCCAGTGGTTGTTTCGCTGGATGACGACCCCGATCATGTCTTCCAAGCCTCGCCCCCGGAGGCGATCGACCTTGCGGTGATTCTCAGCAATTTCCATCGCCTCGGCGCGAAAAAAGCGGCGGTCGCAGCCGTCATGGCCTGGGACAAGGCCGACACGGTTGCCCTTGCCGCCCTCGACAAGTCGCTCCGCAACTTTGACTCGCTGGTGACGGCGGCTCCTCTCACCCGCGGGCCGGTGGCCGGACCGATGCCTCCCGCCTTCCGCCGCGCCTCGATCCCGTTGACGGCGGTCAGCGGCGACGTCTCAGCGCTGCCTCTCGTCAACCGCGTGCCGTTTTCACCGGTGATCTTCGGCGAGGACGACGAGTCGGTTCCCGAAGAAAAAAAGAAAAAGCCGCTGGCGGGCTTCTCGGTTCTGGAAATGGAGCCGGCAAAAACCGGTTCCTCGCCCTTGTTCGCGCGTTGGGAAGACCGGGTGGTGTTTTCCTTTCCGCTGCTGGTCGTCCTGCAACGTCTCAATCTCACACCCGATGACGTTTCCATCCTGCTCGGAAAATTCATCAAGCTCGGCAACGACGGGCCGCTGCTGCCGATCGACCGCTTCGGGCGCTTCACTCTGCCGCCGAAACCGGTCGCCGCCTATGTGGAGATTTCCGCCGCGGAGCTGATCGATGGACATGACGATTTATTTCCCAAAGAGGCACCCGATCCGGTGATCCTGCGCGACGACCAGAGCGCCGCCGAGCCCGCGACCCAGGCGTTTTCAAAATCCCTCGCGCCGTTGGTTGCGGCCATCGCGTCTGACACGGCGCTGGCAACCGAGCGGCCTTTTCCCCGTCTGCCCGTGCGTTGGGAAATGGCGTTGCTGGGGGCGATGGCGCTCCTTCTAACAGCTTTTGCACGCTTCGGAGAATTGCCCCGCAGTGTGGCCGCGATTGGTTTGATGGGAATCGCCATTGCCGCGCAGTGGATGGCACTTGGCACGGCTTCGCTGTGGTTGCCCTGTTCCGCATTGGCAGCCATGGCCTTCGTTGCGGCGGTGGTCGAACTCGCGATCCCCGACAAGGCCGACCTTTTGTTAGAGGAAGAGGAATTGGAAGACACCGCGGAAGCTGTTGCACCCGCGGATGTCACACCCATCGCAGAAGACCCTTCCGAAGCACCGAAGAAAGCGGCTCGCAAGACGGCTACGAAAACCGCTAAAAAGACTTCTACCGACAAATCCGACACGCCGAAGGAAGCACCCACACCGGCTCCAAAAACCAAAGCCCCTCCGGCGAAGAAATCGGCAGCCAAAAAATCCGCGCAACCCCGCTCCACAAAGGGGCCGAAAAGATAAAGTTATTCGTTAAATGTTATTCGGAAATAATCTCCCTATTAACCAATAACCATTAACTAATAACCAACACACCCCAATGGACCCCGTCGCCAAAGCCAACTCGCTCATCGAAGCGCTGCCTTACCTGCAGGCATTCCGCGGCATGACTTTTGTCATCAAGATGGGCGGTTCGGCGATGGAGGACCCCGAGCTCGTGAGCATGGTCATGCGCGACATCGTTTTCCTCGAAGTCGCGGGCATCAACCCGATCGTCGTCCACGGCGGCGGCAAGGCGATCTCCGCGGCGATGGAAGCGGCCGGCCTCGAAGCGAAATTTGTCGGCGGCTTCCGCGTCACGACGGACGAGGCGATCGACATCGTCGCGAGCGTGCTTTCGGAAGAGATCAACCCGGGCTTGGTTCGCATGATCCGCGACTCGGGCGGCAAGGCAGTGGGCATTCCCGGCAACGATGTTTTCCTTGGCGAAAAAATGAAAGTGACGGACGCCGATGGCAAGCGGGTGGACATTGGTCGGGTGGGTGAAGTGGTGGGAACCCAACTCATGCACATGGACGCCGCGCAACAGGCGGGGATCGTTCCGGTCATTTCGCCTCTCGCCGCCGAGCTTGCGACCGGACGACCGCTGAACATCAACGCCGACCTCGCCGCCGCTGCCTTGGCGAAGCAACTCCGCGCCGCGAAACTGGTGTATCTTTCCGACGTGCCCGGTCTTTTGTCCGAT
Organism: Akkermansiaceae bacterium; assembly: GCA_031371445.1. Taxonomy (GTDB): domain Bacteria; phylum Verrucomicrobiota; class Verrucomicrobiia; order Verrucomicrobiales; family Akkermansiaceae; genus Luteolibacter. Next base: position 284 of record JANMJQ010000253.1, on the reverse strand, counting down.
CCGAAAGATCCCGCAACCTTGATCAAATCAGTGACCCGCAAGGAAGCTGACGCGCTGATGGCGGACGGCACGATTTCCGGCGGCATGATTCCGAAAATCCGCAGTGCGGTGGACGCCTTGAACGCGGGCGTCCGCAAGGTTCACTTCGTGGACGGCCGTCTGCCGCACGCGCTGCTGCTCGAAATCTTCACCGACGGCGGCGTCGGGACCGAGGTCGTGAGGTGAGCGGCTCGCCAACCTTTGGAGTGCGGCGGGAAGCGATAGCGCCACGCCGCTTTGGATGG
>JANMJQ010000247.1:0-18991 GCA_031371445.1 Akkermansiaceae bacterium | reverse complement strand
CCTGACCGAGCGCTGCCAGGTCGAGTTGCATTCGGACTCGAAATACGTGATCGACGCGTTGTCGAAGAACTGGATCGCCGGCTGGAAAAAGCGCGGCTGGCTGACCGCCGCGAAGCAACCGGTGAAGAACAAGGATCTGTGGATGCAACTCGAAGCAGCGGCCGCGGGGCACGAAATGGATTGGCGCTGGATCAAGGGCCATGCCGGGCACACGGAGAACGAGCGCTGCGATGTCTTGGCGAATCTCGCGATCGCAGGTGGGGATTTTTTGGAAGATGTGGGATTTGCGGGTGGATAGGAGCGTCGATATATTGTCGACTGAGGACGACCGACATGCTGTCGGGAGTGAAGACGGCGGACAGCATGTCCACCGCACATAGCGGACAACATGTCCGCGCTCCGTTGAGGATGAAAGCGCGGCTTGCAGGCGTGGCCATAGCCGCGTTTGCTAAGGCCGGGTGGCGGAAGAAGTGAAATCAGGATGGGCGGCGCGATGGGGCGTGTTCGGCGATGTGCCGACGCGCTTCGTGTTGACCGCGCTCAAAGTGACGCCGTGGTTTCTCGAACCGGTGTTGATCGGCGGCTGGGCTTTCCTGATTTTCCTAATCGCAAAGTCCCATCGGAATGCCATCGCGGGAAATCTTCGTGCGCTGCATCCGTCATGGAACGCGGTAAGGGCGACGCTGGGCGCATGGCAGGTGTTCTGGAATTTTTCGCTGACACTCATCGATGCCCTGCGATGCCAGACACAGACTGGAGCGATCGATTGGGCGGTCGATGGCTTGGCCGAGTTGGAGGATTTGGCGGGCCGCAGTGAAGGTTGCATCATTTTAACGGCACACATGGGAAATTACGATCTCGCCGCGCCGGTGTTTGCCTCACGATTTCAACGAACTCTATACGCCGTCCGCGCGCCGGAGCGTGTGGCTGAAACCCGCAAGCTTCGGGAGGAAGAATTTCGCCGGACGGAGGAGGAAAATCCGCTGTTCCGCACGCTGTATAATGAGGACGGCAGTTTGCTGGGCATCGAGTTGGCGCGCCTGCTTGAACAGGGCAACATCGTGGCGGTGCAGGGTGACCGTGTGCTTTTCGACGTTTCGCCGATGCAGGTGGAGGTCGAGCCGGGCCTGACGATGAAATTGCCAAAAGGTCCGCTGTTCCTTGCAAGGGCGACGGGCGCTCCGTGTTTTCCGCTATTCATTTTGCGCGATGGCTGGCGGCGTTACCGGGTGGTGGTTTTCCCGCCGCTTGAGCTGCCTCCGCGCAAACGGGGTGGCGACGACGAAGCCGCCGCGCTCTGGGCCGACGCGATCCTGCAGGTGGTGCGCGTCCATTGGCGGCAGTGGTATGTGTTCGAGCCGTTGCTGACACGCGGACCAAGCCGGAGTGGTTGAATTTCTTTTCACAAATTTTCCCAAGGAAACCCGTCCATCCGTGTCTTCCGCCCGGAGGAAATTGCTCCACCGCCAATGAAAGCCTTGCTTCTGTCGCTCTGTCTCCCCGCCCTCGCGCATGCCGAAAACACGCTTCCCATCAAAACCGAATTCGGAGCGAAGTCACCGGTGCCTGCCGGTGCGGAAGTCACCCTGAAACTCCCGGAAAGGGTAAAACTCGGCGACGCAATCCCCGGGACCTTCAGCGTGAAGAACAGCGGCACGGAGCCATTTGAAATCTCAACAGGCGGCGACTATCGCGGAACCGGCTTCCCCCTGCGATTGAAGATCCGGGTCACGGATTCTTCGGGCGGGGTGCTGCCGGATGCGAGCGAAGGGTTACCGGATTTTGGTGGCATGAGTGGTTCTCGAAAAATCGAACCCGGAGCTTCGTTTGACATCACCTTTCCGCTAGCGGGCTATGTCACCTTCCCTGGAGCGGGGATCTACACGATCGAGGCCTGCCACGATCTCGGTTGGATGGTGGACGACGCCCGGCCGCATCCGATGGCGAAGGCGCACATCGAAATCATCATGCCAACCGCAGATGAAGCCGCGGCCCGTGTGCGTGATCTTTGTGCTGGCGATGACCGCGACCGGCTCTTTCAGTTGGAGAAGCTCCAGAACGATGTGTTCCTACCAGCGCTGATCCGGGAGGCAGAGACGGGACACGCCAACGCGGTGACCGGCATTAGCGGAATTTCCGGCACCGTCGCTTTTGAGGCTCTGCTTCACCTGTTAGAAAATCCATCCGTCGATGTCGTCAAGGCTGCGGGATACTCTTTGAAAGGGCGGTTGCCGTCCTTCGCCGAGCCAACGAAACTCGCTTTCCCATTATGGAATGGCAACAGCGCCGCACTTAAAGACTGGGATCCGAAATACCGCGAGCCCCTGCTCAAGTCCGCACTCGCACTCCTCCGAAGCAGCGACGCCACGGCCGTGGAACTCGGTGCATCCTTCATCGCGGCACAAGGTGACGCGTCGCATGCTGCACCCTTGTTGGAAGCCACCCAGACCGCGCTCAACGGGCCTTGGGAAATCCGCTCCGGCAAGGGAGCCAACGTGCTCGGTCCTCCGCCACCGCTGCGCGTCCTCATCCAGGCGATCGACGCCCTGCGTGACCGCGGATGGAGCCTCGGTCCCAACACCAACGGCGGCAGCGCTGTGATCCTTGCCCAATTCCGCGAACTTGCCGATCCGAAGTTGCCGCGTCCTGCAAGCGACCGCTGGAAGCAAACCGTCATTGCCTTCAGCGATGCGAATCCTCCCACCTTCCGGCAAAATGCTATCCTCGCCATTCCAACGCCTGTTCCAGATGAGTTCGAACCGGTGCTGATGAAGGCATTGGAGGACAAGGATTGGGGAGTCCTGCGCAGCGCCTGCGAGGTGGCCGGAAAGTCAGGGCGCGCATCGTTCATCCGGCCGCTCTGCCAAATTGTGGAAACGACCCACGAGACTTTTGTCCAATCCGCGGCGAGCTCCTCCGCCCAAGCGCTCGGAGCGCGGGTGGATTTGTGGAATGCCTGGTGCGAAGTCGTCACCGATCAGGATTTCATGTCCGAGGCTGTGAGGCAACTTGCCTTGGGAACTCTCGACATTTCCTCGGGAAGCAGCGGCGGCAACAGCAACTTCACCCGCGAACAGCGCTTTACCATTCGCGACGCGTGGCGCGATTTCATTCGAAAAAACAACGGACGCCTCGCTCGCGGCGAACACGTGCCCACCGATGACCCTACCGTCACCCCTTCCCTGACCGGATGCGACATCAACCCTCAGAGTCCCGCCGTCCGATTCCAACTATCTGACGGCAAACAATGGCCGCCCCCACCCGCTCATTGAAACCCCGCTTCCGTTGAACGCGATCATTGAGGACGCAGTTCCCCCAACCCGTGTGATTTTTCGCGAAAGCCCCTTTCCCTGGACCCGAAAATCGGCTACATGGGATGCATGAAATTTGTAGGAACGTTTTGTTCGCTCGCCTTTGTGGCAGCGGGGATCGGCACATTGAAGGCGCAAAAACCGGTGCCGCAGACGGCCGGCCCGCGGCTGCCGCTGGCCACCGTGTTTCGCGGCGAGTCGAAGTTTTATGCCATCGTCGCGAAAGCCGAGCGCGAGGGCTGGCGCAATCTGCCCTTGGGCGAACGAACCATCCGCGTCGCCCGCGAACTCGTCGGCACGCCCTACATCAACTATTCGCTCGAGGTCGATGACAGGATCGAGTCGCCGGTGGCAAATCTAACAGGACTGGATTGCTGGACCTATTACGAGAACTCGCTGGCGATCGCGCGGATGTTGAAATACAAGCCGGCGCCCTACACGCCGCTGGACATGTTGCGGATGGTTGAAATCGAGCGCTATCGCAATGGAGTCTGCACCGGAAGCTATCTGAGCCGCATGCATCATCTTGAGGAAGTGTTCTACGACAACCAACGGCGCGGATACGCCTCCAACATCACTTCAAGAATTCCCGGCTCGGAAAAGATGCACCGCGATATCCGGGAAATGACCGTGCAGTGGAAGAACTACCGATACCTGCGCTCCAACCCCTCGCTGTTAGAGCCGATGGGAAAAATCGAGGCCGCGGTTTCGAATCTGCCGGTCTATCAGGTGCCCAAGGCCAAAGTCCGCGACGCCGAGAAGTATCTTCAAAATGGTGATATCTGCGCCATCACCAGCACGGATTTGTCCGGCTATACCTCGCATGTCGGAATGATCGTCCGCTCGGGCGACCGCGCCTATTTCACTCATGCGACATCGGATCGCGACAAGGGCCGGATGGTGATCATCGACCGGCCGATCACCGATTACGTCAATGCCCGCAGCAGTCACGCCGGCATTATCATTTGCCGTCCCAACGACGTGCCAGGGATGGCGCAGAACAACGTGGTGAGGCAGTAGCGGGCGAATACGCGATAGTGGATAGTGGATAGTGGATAGTGGATAGTGGATAAAGAGTCTGGCTCGTCTTCGATCCCCTATCTCCTATCTCTTATCTCTTATCTCTCTCCATCCACGATCCACGATCCACGATCCACGATCCACGATCGCTTCATCACCCCGCCACCGCGGCTTCTTCCGGCATGCTCGCGGCGATGCTTTCGGCGATCGCCTTGATGACTTCGCCGGATTCCTTTTCGACGAGCGGCCGGGCCAGCATTTCCTCGTAGATCGCGATGTATCGGCGGGCCACTTCCTTGTGGCTGAATTCCGCGGCGCTCTCGATCATGATGCGGCGGATCTCGCGTTCGCGGATTTCCGGTGGCAACGCGTAAAATTCCATCGCCCGGTCGATTGCCCAGCGGAAGGCACCGGCATTGTAATGGTCGAAGCGGAAGCCGTTGCCCGTGGATTCGCCGACATCGAGCGGATGGACAGTATCATACAAGCCGCCCGTCGAATGCACGATCGGCAGCGAGCCATACAAGGGCGATGTCATTTGCGGCAGACCGCAAGGCTCGAACAGCGAAGGCATCAACATGAAATCGGACGCCGCATACGCCAGCCGCGACAAACGCTCGTCGAAGTCCACGATCGCCACCCGTTCGCGCAAGTCGAAGGCGGAAACGATCAGATCCATCCAATGTTGGTGCGGACCGTTGGCAACGATCACAACCTGCAGGTCGCGGTGCCAATAATCAGATACCAGTTGGTGCATGATTTCTGTTAGTAGCTGCGGCCCCTTTTGCACGGGATCGAGGCGCGACGGCCAGAAGAAGATCGGCGCGTTGGGATCGACTGTGAGTTGGAGTTCGTCTTGCAGCGCGCGTTTGTTCGCCGCCTTGCCTTCGACGAAATCGGCGGGGGTGAAAGTTTTCGCAAGCGAATCGTCGGTTTTAGGATTATAGGAAGCATCGGGCGCGTTGAGGATGCCCGCCGAACAACCGGCACCGTATTTCGAGCGGAGCTCGGTGCGCACGGAATCGGGAACCACCGCGTGCCAGCCCTCGACAATTTCCCAAAGGAAGCGCGGGCTCACCGTATTGATGTAGTGCGCCGCGAAAATCCCGGACGTCAGCAAATCCACCGGCACATGCGCGCGGGCATGGTCGTAGTTGTAGGGAGGACCCGAGAAAAATAGGTTCATCCAGAACTCGGCGGCATCGATGCCGAAATGTTCGACCTGCGCCAGCGACACTTGCCGCGTATGGATGTTGTGGACCGTGAACAAACTCTTGATCCCACGGCGGCGGGCCATCGCTGGAATCAAGGCGGTCATCCAGTCGTTGCAGTGAATCAAATCCGGCATCACCCGCGGCACGATGTTGTTGATCACCTCGCGTTGAAAAATCAGGGCGATTCGCATCGCTTCGTCGGCATGATCGCTATAAACGCGGTCCCGATAATAAAAGATCCGGTCCTCCGCCAAATGAATGTGCGCTTCGGGAAGGACTTGGTGATATTTCTGCAGCTCCTTTTCATGGAGATTGAAAATATCGTTTTGGAACATGCGCCGGTAGTTCGGCATCGCGACATGAACATCCGCTCCGAGTTCGAACAAGGCGGAGACCAGCGACGCCGAAACATCCGCCAAACCACCGGCCTTGGCGGACATGCGCTGTGCCATGTTGCCCATCCCGGATGGCAGATACGTGATCTCCGGCGTTACGATGAGAATCCGCGGACTAGTGGATGATTTTTGTTTTTTTGACATCACGCTGCTAATTGGGGGCGTTACTCAATCTGACGTTAGATTGAGGAAATTCTGATCGCTTCGCCACACCAATCTGCCGCTCCGATGGAAAAATTTCCGCGGCGGCCCTTCTGCGGCAAAGCCTAAGGATTCCCCCCGGCGAGATGGCGGATGCAAAACTGCGACCACGCTTCAAGCCGTCCGAACATGGGGCCGTTCAAATCCGCCAGCTTCGCAAAGCCAAGATCGGCCAAGGCATCCTCGCGGGAACCCACCGCGTCAGACTTCAAATCCACCAGATGGACGATGCCCAGATGCACCTGCCCGACCGCCGTGGATTCGTCATTGAGCAATGCGATGATCCGGTGCTCGTGCTCTTCGGGGAGGTCCAGTTCTTCTTCGATCTCGCGGGTAACGGCGGAGTGATAGGCATCGGGTCCCATGCGGCCATCTCCCATGTCGATGGGATTTACGTGACCGCCGACACCGACCGAAAGCTTTGCGTGGAGCCGGCTCTCGCCTCCCGATTTCCCACGGGTATAGTGGAGAATCCGGTCACCACAGCGGAAAATGCAATACACGATCAGTTGTTTGAAGCCGGGGTCTTCCTCCGCCGCGGCCCGGTCCATGAAGAAGTGATTGGCGGGCTCAAGCAGCGTTGCGACCGCCGCATCCAGGTTGCGGGTGCTGATCCCTTCGAAAATGCCGGTTTTCTCATACAAAGCCCGTGGCACCACCAGCACTTCCTCACCCGCATACTTCGACATGGCGCGAAGGCTATTCTGCCAGTCCTCGTTTCGCCAAGCGCGGATACAGGGCGCGGCCTTGATGTTTAAGATTTCCGGAGATTACGCCATCACGTGATACCGAATGGCCGGATCTGTGACATTCTTCACCTGTCAGCCGGCTCCCCCGCCCCCCAGCCGGCCTCCCCCCACTCCCCTTTCAGTCTGCTCCCCCATCCCCCCTTACCCGTGATTCGTTCCCTCGACATGAAAAAACCCCTCTACATCCTCACGATCGTGGGCTGTTTTCTGGCCGCTGCGGCGATCAATGCCAGTGCGCAGAATATGCCCGGCTCCCTGAGTTTTTCTGTCGGCGGCAGTTTCTCAAATGGCGTGGCCGAAAGCAGCAACAGCGTTCTACTCACAGACAACAACCTCTCCAACGGCTACGCGTCCGGCTTCGATCTAACGGATGCGCCGTCATCGTTGAACCCTACAGGCCCCACCGGCTCCGCGGCGTTCCAATGGGGAACCCCTTCCAGCAGCAGCAGTTATCCGCACGCCAGCGCGCTGTGGTTCGAAGGTGGTTCGTTGAGCAATGTGGCCGCCAACGAGACATTTAATTTCGGCTCTCTCTACTACCGGAATGGCACCATCAAGATGAACACCGGCGCTTCATCCGTCGATCTTGCCATTAACCTCACTTTTAACAGTCCGTCGGGGATTGCGCCGGTCGCGCTGCTGTTTTCAAGCGATCTTGTGAACTCCCCGAATGTGTCCGATCCAGTCGCCAGCGCGGACACCGTGTCGCTCACCGGCTGGTATGCTCCGCTCGATTTTTACGATGCCAACGGCCGCCGCTATTATTTCGAACTCTCCTTCGCGGTTGATTCCAACACGCTTGATGGAACGCTCTCGACCCAGGATCAATTCCGGGTGTTCGAAGGCATGACCGGCCGGGCCGATCTGCAAGGCAAATTCACCACCAGCCCCCGAGGTGTGGTGCCGGTGCCGGAACCCTCGTCCGCAATGCTCGCACTGCTTGGCGGGCTGGCCTTGCTCCGCCGCAGGCGTTGATCGGCGGTTGATGCCAGGGCCGAATCCGTTGCTTTGGGAACGCCTGCCGCTTTTGGAAAAAATCCGCTTGCCCCTCTCCGGTCACACCGATACACCTCCGCCCCACCCGCAAGGGGCGTTAGCTCAGTTGGTAGAGCACTTGCATGGCATGCAAGGGGTCAGCGGTTCGAATCCGCTACGCTCCACCAGGCGGAAATCCGCTTAGAGCTGCAAGGAATACAGAGCAGGCGCAGAATCCCGCCTAACAGAAACGTCCCCTAAAAGGCCCCCTAAAGCTTTTTTGCCATTGCGGCTACCCAAGTGTCATCTTCCGCCGAAGGGTGTCCTTTTGCTTAGTTTTTCCTGATTTCCGTCCTGCTAATTTGGGCCTACGGAATCCGCAACGAGGTCGATTTCTATTGCAGTATAGGCCCAACCCGCAGCAATTCTCCGCCGTGGCTGCCTCCCCTCCAAAGAAATCCGGTGCTGTAAAAAAGCGGATGGCCGGGGTCAAATTCCTCAGTCATCCGGGGGAATTCCTGCACTATAACACCTTCTGGATCGAGCCAGCGGGATCGTTCATTGCTATCCATCTGGGATACAGCGAACAGACCGGGCAAGTCGATTTCATCTTCAAAGGCATGGTTTCCCGCCAAGATTTGAAGGGGCAGCGCAAAGATCTTGAGAATTACATCACCCAGATTGGGAGTCCAAAACCAGACAAGATTCCGAGAAATTTTGCGTTCAGCGCTCCGCGGACCCCGGTGGCCGTCAATCTAATCGGCTGCGCATCCCGGGGCGATTGGGGAGAACTTGCTATGCAGCAATTCTCACATCATGCCCTTGCGAACGTCGAAAAGCGCTCGGAGGGTGAAGAGAACCTAAGCGGAGCCACCCACGGCTGCTACATCTCGACTCTCGAGTTACACAAGGCCTTTGTTTACGAACTGATCACCTCACTGGATGAACCATGAAATTCTCAAGCATTACTGCTCCGCTGTTCGGAGCCGCGGCGATGACGTCCGGCATGACTTCAGCGCGCGGTGAATCGATGGTGCAAGCCACCGTAATCACCGCCGACTTCATAGATTCGACGCCGCTCTTGACTGACGACGATGCAATCGAATTCGCATTCGATGTCGACGGGGTATTTGCGACCGAAGAGTTCGTGCAGCCCATCCAGACGAAAGAATGGGACGATACAACAGAATCTCAATGGCGGGAGCTGACCAAGCGGTTTGCGCTCGGCACGATCACCGATGAAGAGATGAAGTCTTACGACAATCTTATCACCGCCCGGCGCCGCAACATTCCCTCACGCACGTTCGAACAGATTCGTGCCGATGTGGAGTTACAGCGAAAGGTCAACGCCACAATCGCTGCGATTAACGATTTGGTGAATCATGGCCGACGATTTGATCTTGCCCAGGCTTGAGCGGCTGAAGGACCCGAAGTGGCAATATCCGAAGACCAAATACCGGTCTGCTCTTGCTGCGCTCTTAAGCGAGACCGATCACCGTTGCGGCTACTCTCTGCAGCCTGAGGCAGACCTTGGTCGCAAGTCCATCGAGGTCGATCATTTTAATCCGACCCTGCGTCATCCTTTTCGAAACCGTCACGGCAACCTGATCGCATCATGCCGACATTGTAACGGAGCGAAGGGGCAGCGTTGGTCGACGAAGGAAGAACGTGACTCGGGGCTCTACATCATCAATCCCTATGAGGAACAGGATTACGGCCGACATATCATCGAAGATCGCACTACTGGCAAGTTGGTTGGGATAACTCCAACGGGAAAGTGGCACATTCAAGTTCTGGACATGAACGCCGATCACTTTGTTTCGAAGCGCTTGGCGCGTACTGAACTGAAGGAGTCTCTGACCAGTGCGGCATACGCCACCGGGCAAGATCCGACCAATCAGTTGTATACCAACCTCGTGTCACTCTTCCATGTTTTACAGCACACGCTGATGACGCAATTCATTCCGGAGCTTCCAGATCGCGCGATGGTGTGGCCAGACCAGCCAGCGGAAGCTGAGATGTGAACAGTCAATAATTGAGCTAGTCCAAGTTCTTGCAAACAGTGAAGCCCGCAAGGAAATAGGTGGCCTCCATCTCCGAAGATCGGCGGAATTACACCCCACATGCGGGCTTCGAGGAAAAGTTGCAACTGCGGATCGATGAAGTCAACCGACCGCAATTCCGTTGCCTCCCAAATTTGAACCCGAGAGCCGCACCGGAGTGCCGGCAGCTGCATTGAAAACCGGCAGGTTGGGTAGCGCCGCCAAAACCGCTGCCTCGCGCTCGTTTGAAATCAGCGGGTAGGTGGTCCAAGTGGGATTGTGGGCAACGATACGGTAATGGAGCCGGCCATCTTCGGTCCTGACGAGCGCTTGGCTGCCATCGATTTCGGGATATCTGGTCCCGAGGCTGCCATGCTTGATTTTGGTGAAACGTCGATAGTGTGGAGTCATCCCCCAAGCTGGCATGCCGGAATCGATTTGTAACCGGGCGCAGATTCAAAACAACTCTCCCTCTGCGATCGGGGGCGGCTCGTCGCGCGGCTTTCGGGTGAGAAAATTCGCTGCCTCCGCATAGACCAGCGACACGCGCGACAGCGGGCCGAATTCGTTCAACTCTGCGTCGAGGTATGGCCGCAACTGTTCGTCGGCCAAGAGAACCGGCATTCGGTCGTGAACCGGCGCCACAACTTCGTCGGGCTCCGTCGTGATCATCGAGCTCAGCGGTTGCCGCGGCATTCACCCATTCAGGATGAGATCCGCCACGCTTCCCGAGTTCGTAGGCCGTGCACACCCGCGAGAGGTAGCAGAGGCAGCGGCATGGCGCAACCGGCCAACATCACGAGAAGCCGGGCGAATCGGCGCTGCCGCGTTAACCCTTTTGAGCGCAGAGCCCCCTTGTGCCACGGGGTATCGAATTGCCAGAAGCCAACGTTCTTCCGTGTCGGCGTCTCCAGCAACTAATCCCCACCGATTTCCGATCCCGCCGTTGCTTGGAATCACTCGTTGATCGCGTGATCGGAGGGCAGATCTTCTCCGGCCCAAATTCGTTTTTGCGTCCAGCTCATGTCGGGCCCCGTCCAGAAAGGATCGCTGGCTGGCAAGCCGAGTTGCAGCAGGCCGAAAGTGCAAAGATAGACGCTGCCGGTGTTGATGTAGACTTCCGCTGCTTTCGGCTGCGCGCCGACCACGCCAACCCGCAACCAGCCCGATTCGTCAAAAGTCCCCGGAGCTTCAATCATGCGATGGATAACCGCGTTCAATCCGCAACGCGCAGCCGCTGGTGTAACGGACGCCGGCAATTGATGACGGAGTGCCATCATTGAAAGCGCCTGCAGGGCACCGAAGCGATATGTGGACGATCGGCCTATCACCGGAAAGGCCCCCTCGGGTGAAATCATACGTTCCAGCACCTCCGCGTAACGCCGGGCCCGTGCCTGTTCGACCGTGTAGTGCTTGCCCAGTGGATCGCGCTTTGCTTCGCAGACCTCAAGCAGCTCCCAGAGCATGGGATGGATTACAAAACTGTTATAGTAATCCCAATGGAAGTCCTTGCCGTCGCCGTACGTTCCGTCGCCTTTGTACCATTCGAGATGTTTGGTGACCGCTGTCTCAATGGGTGCCATCTCGCAATGCCCGGTGAATTGCCAAAGCGCAGCCTCGATGGTCGCGCTGAAGAGCAGCCAGTTGCTTTCAGGCGGCTTGGTCTGCCGGGTCATGATGAACGCGGCCTCGACATTGGCGCGGGCGGTCTTGTCGAGATTGCCCCATAGTTGATGCGGCGCGCGCAACAGGGCCTGCGCGAGGAAGGCTGTGTCCACCAACGTCTGTCCGCCCTGTTGGAAATTCAGGTAAGCGGGCGATTTCGGATCGACGGCCTGGGTGATCGATTTCACCGCGAGGTCGATATAATGCGCCCGCAGCTTGCCTTCCGCGTCAGCACCCGGCCCGAGTTCCAGCCACGGAGAGATACCGGCCAGCGTGCGGCTCAGCGATTCAAGCGCTGCGGACTGGTTGCGGGCGCCGGCAATTTTCGGAATCCGTTCCTTCAGTTTTCCCTCACTTCCCGCCACCAACACCGGCTGTGCGATGCGCGCAAGCACCGCGAGCTGATAGGCCCGCTGCGAAGGTCCATCGGTGCCGGCCGGCGGCAGCTCACCCGCCGCGAGGAAAGCTGATAGAAAAAATCCTAACAGGCCCAAACATACTGATCCGACGGAGCGCGAACGACGGGTCGCATGACGGTCTTGGGTCGCTGAAAAATCAGTCATAGCACATTACACCGCGTTGTGCCGTTTGGGGCAAGCCCGCGGTAACGGATGCGTTCACTTGGCTGAACCTGCCGCCTTCAACATCACGACGTAATCCAAGGTCTGGCCCGGCAGATTGATCTTGTCGCCGGCCTTGAAGGTTCCGCTCCACAACTCGGCTTGCGCGCGGTTCAGTTCGTGATCGCGCCAGATCGCGTCGGTTTTGCCAACTTTGAATCCAGCGGCGGAGAGCGATGTCCGCAGTGCCGTCGCAGCGGTGGCGATAGCCGGATCCGCTTTTTTCAAAGTGACAATCGGGTATTGGCCCGTGGAAAAAAGCACGAAGACCGTCGCGCCTTTGGCAGATGGGTTGATGCGAAATGTTAGATCGGTTTTGAGCTTGGGATCGCTCAGGCGGCGGGTGGCGATCCATGAGGTACCTTCGATCTCCTTCGGCAAGACATCGAAGGTATTGTCGGAGGATCCGTCCACATCGGTGTAAAGCGCTCCTTGCGATTCCACGGCACGGTCAATGAAACCGGCCGGGCTGTCTGCGTTGGAGCTTTGCAAATCCTGAACGAGTGCCGCTGGATCGTTAGGCAAAGGAGCTCCCGCGGATTTTTGATAGATGATCATGCGATCGCTCTGGCCGCGTTCATCGGTGACTTCAATGATGTTTCGTCCGGCCTGAAGGGGTGTTTTCCAAAAGAATACATTTTCAACGGGAATACCCGGCACGGGCGTAGTGGCGCCATCTTTCCTTTTGATCTCCGAGTCAGTCAAACGGTAGCTGCCATTCTTGATCTTTTCCTGGGCGACTCCGTTCAAGGTCAATTGCAGTTCCGCGGAATTGGAGTAAGCCTTGATCCCGTTGTCAGGCGCGAATGCCCTCAGGAAGTGCTGCCGTCCGCAAAGGTGCAGCACGGGTTTGGTGGGATTGAAGAAAGCCTGAAAAAGGAAGTAAGCATCTTTCGGTGTGCCGGCGAGCGTGAGCAGGCCTTTGGTGTTCCGGTTCTGTTTGAACTTCAGGTTGTAAAACTCACGGAAGTTCCACCAAAGAAACATCGGATGATTGGCCGTATTGTTCCGGCAGATCGTCTGAAGCCGGAACTCCGTAAAAATTTCAGAGTATTCCTCCGGCTCGTATTTATCCACGGACCACTTGATAGTGCCATAGGGCACATGATGCGTGATCCAGTCACCGGAACCGGTCTCGGAAATGAGCGCGTTTCTCGGCAGCTTCGCGAACTCGGAGTAATGCCCGCCATACCAGCCATCGTAGGTGTTGTTGGCGACGAAATCGCAGTTCTTCGGTTCACCCGCATTCGCCGCATAAGTGACAAGGCGCGTCGGATCTTTCTCCGCACGGATGATGGCCGCATAGTGGCTCACAACATCCAGGACGGTTTCATTGCCCGCGCTCCAGAAGAGGATCGCCGGATGATTCCAATTCTGACGCACCATTTCACGCGTGAGGCGCTCGCCATCGGGTGTGATTGTTTTTTCCTCGTTGCCCGGGTCTTTCCAAACCTGCCCCGCGTAGCCGTTCTCCGCCCACACCGCAATCCCCCGCTCGTCGGCAATGGTGTATTCCAGATTATTGTGCGGGTAATGGGGAAGGCGCACCGCGTTCACCCCCATGTCGATCATCGATTGCCATTCCCAGCGTGTCACGTCGTCGCTCACCGCGTTCCATTCGTATTCGGTTTGCTCGTGTTTGTTGACGCCACGGAACTGCACCTCGCGGCCATTCACAAAGAAGCGCTGGTCTTTCCATTCGATGGTCCGGAAGCCGGTGTGTTCGGTTAGTTCATCGGTGGCTTTGCCATCAGCGCTCACTTGTATGCCCACGGTATAGAGATTCGGTTTCGCCAAATCCCAAAGCTGCGGGTTGACGATTTTCCCGGACGCTTCAATGGTCGCGGTCCCGCCTGCCGGAATGTTCTGCTGGCCTACAAATTCACCGCAAGCCGTCCCTTTTGGATCCTTCACTAAATACCTAACAGTGACAGCCGCGGGTTTTGCCAAGGTATTTTTGATCACCGCCCTCGCGTCGAGATCGGCACCGGTCGGAGTGATGTTCTTCGGGGTCAGATAGATTCCGCTCGATCCCATGTCGGGAAAGATATGGACGCCACTTGTCTTTACCAGCCATGCCGGGCGGAACATTCCGCCGTTCACGTAGTAAAGGGATGAACGCGAGAAGCAGTTCCTGGCCTCGCTCTCGCGATTGCTCACCCGCACGTCGAGCAAGTTGTCCTCGCCGAATTTGAGGGCGGGCGTGAGGTCGAAACTGCACCGCGAAAACGCTCCCTTGTGTTGGCCGACATGTTGTCCGTTGACGAAAACATCTTTCACCGACGCGGCCGCTTCCAACATCAGATAGAACTGTTGTCCACGGTCGGCTATATCCGGATGAAGAGTCTGGCGATACCATCCGGCCGCATCGTCGGGTAGGCCAGATTGACGGAAAACATGCGGCACGGTGACGGGCTTCCAATCGGCCGATTTTGGCGGCTCTAACGGAGCGGATTCGTTACCCGGAGAGCTGTCTTCGGCGAACTGCCAATCCACCAGCGGAACGCGTGAGCGCGATGTCTGTGCCGAAGCAGTGGCCGCAAATCCCGCGACCACCAATACTTGCAAAAATTTACCGGGATTCATTTTGTGGAGTTTCATGGAACGGGTAGTGGCAGTTAAGCCGCAGCCTGCGGCTACGTCAGCGGTACAGAAATACCGCTGCGGAGAGAACCCATTTATTCCATGACAACACCGGATCGAGCCCAATCCTGAGCATTATCGCTGCCGGCGGCGCAGCAGCATCAACATGCCAAGCGCGCCGAGCGCCGCGGCATGCGGTTCAGGAATAACGGTGATGTTGACGAAACTGTCGCCGCCCCCAAGGTATTCGCCGCTGAAGTTCTGGCCACCATCGGCGGCGTTGTAGTCGATTTGCCAGGTATTGAGGCCCGCCGTAAAGGTGCTGTCATCCGCGATGGAATTTCCATCGTAGGTGAAAGTCCCGCTGTTCCACGCGCCGCTGTAATTGAAGAGCGAGAAAGTCGTGCCATCGGCAAATGCCACGGGACTCGAAGCAAGGTCCGCAAACGTGAGGGTGACCGTGCCTGTTAGATTTAGATCTCCCGATATGATCTGCAGGTCGGCGCCGGTAGCAACTGTAACGGAGGAGTCCACCTCGTAAGCAAAGGTGGAGCCGGTGTTGAAATTCACGGTGCCGCTCGACAACGTTTGAACAGAGGCACCAGGCGAGAGAACCCCGGTGACGTTCACCGTGCTGGTTCCGAGCGAACCCGTGCCTCCGAGCGTGCCGGATGCGCCAACGGAATAGTCGCCGTTGCCAGTGTTGCTGCCATTGACCAGCAGCTTGCCGTTGCTCACCGTCGTAATGCCGATATAGGTATTCGAGCCCGAGAGAACTTGCGTGCCTGCGCCCGTTTTCGTCACTGAGCCCGTGCCGCTGATGGCACCGGTGTAGTTCAGCCCCGAGGTAGCGAAACGGTTGTACACCAAGGCGCTGTTGTTTACGATGCTGGCACCGGCGCGAATCACGCATTCACCTGCGGCGGACGGGAATCGAAGCGAAGCGGAGATAGCCTGACTGACTTCTCCAAATGTTTCAGGCAAACCGCCGCTTGATTTCTAACAAAAAAGAAAAAAACTGCCGGCAACCGCTCTCGCGATTCCCGGCAGATGTTTGATGGGTCACAGAGATGGACCAATTAGGGTCGGTCCATCCAGAAACGAACTTGATCGGATTACGGCTCTGGGGTGACGTGCACGCGGAGGAAGCCCTTGTTGGGGAGCCCGCTCGATCCGTTCAGGCTGAAGGTCCGCCATTCGTAGCCGGTCGGGGCGGCGAAGCCCGGCGAGATAGCGGCCCCTTCGGTCGCACCCGTGAGGAAAGCCGCCAGATCCGTGCTGCCTTCGATGGTATAGCGGTATCCATCCTGGGTCGCGGTGGGTGAGCTGCCAGTGAAGATGGGGTTGGCGCCCGCACCATCGCCGCCGTCGCGCACAGCGATCGTCATCCGCAACGCGGTGTCCGTGAAGACGTAGATCTTGGCACTGTTGCTCCCGCTGTTCGGCACTCCGCCGAGCGCGAATTCCATCGCGTTAGAATAGCCGTCGTTATCCGGATCCGCATTGGGTCCGACGATCAATGGATTGCCTTGGTCCAACGGATCGGTAAAGTAACCGTTGATCCAGGATTGATACGGCGAGGAAGCGCTGACGGTTAGCTGCAATTCGTCGCCCACAATCGCCACGGTGCCTGCGACCCCAACCAAGGTGATGTCGGGCAAGTCGTATGAGCCGGTGATGCCGCCTGTGGCTTTGGCGAGAACGTATGTCCCGGCAGCCGGTGTGGAAGCCGCGGTCAAGACGAGTTTGTCGTCAGGCGCCGTGAGATCCAGCGCCCCTCCGATGTCCCGGCGGATCGCGACTTGGTTGGCTGGCGAGTCTGCCACGGACAACGAGTGAGTGCCGAGGTCTAGGATCGTGACGGAGCCGCCGACGTCGCCGTTGCCACCAAGGGTTGCACCGGCTGCCACAGTCACCGTACCGGTGGCGGACGGGGAATTGCCGGCAATGATAAGCGTGCCGCCGTTAACCGCAGTGGCACCGGTGTAAGTGTTCACACCGGAGAGCGTCCAAGTGCCGGCGCCAGTCTTGGTCACAGTGCCTGCCCCGCTGATCGCGCCCGAAAGGGTCTGGTTCGCGGAACTGTCGTGATTGAAAGTCCCTGCGTTGGCGATGTTGCCCGCGTAGCTGCCCGAGCCAAGTTGGCCCGCACCGCCCACCGAGAAGGTGGTGCCCGTTCCAATCGTGGTATTGCCCGTGTAGGTGTTCACGCCCGAGACGGCAAGAGTCGCAGTGCCGGTGGTTCCGCGGTCGGTGGTGATGTCACCGGCACCCGAAATAACACCGGAAATAGCGCCGTTGCGAGCGACCGCTGTGTTATACCAATCGCGCAGACCGACGGTGACGTTTGCGTTCAGCGTGATGGCACCGGCGTAAGTTCCTCCATTGCCGTTTTCGAAGCTGATCACACTGTTGGTGCCACCGCTGACCGTGATCGCGTTGGACGTGGAGGTGGCGGGGTTGCCTTGCAGGGCGAACTCGGCCTCGTTACCGATGTTGAAGGTGGCCGCTGCGTCAACAGCGCCCGTGGCACCATACTCGAAGTTGCCGCCGGAGGAAATGTTGACGGCACCATTGAAGGTATTGGTTTGGCCTACCCGGAAGTTTCCGGTGCCAATACCAGCGAGTGTTCCACTGCCCGTCAGGTTCAGCGTGCCGCTGCCCAACAAGGTGTTGGCCGTGTCCATGAACAACTGGCCGGTGGTTGCGATGTTGATCGTGCCGCCCGCCCCAGCGACGGTGATGGCATGCGTGTTCGTTAATCCGGCGGTCGTCCTCAGCGTGCCGCCATTAAGCGTTACTGCCGCTGCGCTGGCACCCAGATTGTTATCCGCGCTGACAGAGAGTGTTCCGCCATTTAGCGTGGTGGTGCCGGTGTTAGTGTTCACCCCGGAAAGCGTGAGGGTGCCGCTGCTGACCGTCACCCCCGTCTTGTTGGTCGCGCCGTTCTGGATCACGCCGGCGAAGGTTGAAGTGCCGGTGGTGGTCAGTGTGGAATCGGAGGTGCCGCTGTTGGTCACCGTTGCTGCGAAGGTGTTTTTGGTGATTCCTGCCAGCGTCTGGTTGAACCCGGCCAAATCGAAAATGGCCGCTCCGCTCAAGCCGAGGTCAACAGATGCTGCGACAGGGATCGCGTTGGTCGCGCCAATCCTGACCGTGCCTTCGTTCACATTCAACTGGCTGTAGCTGCTGCCGGTGTTGGAAAAGACGACCGTGCCGATGCGGGAGGAGACGGCTACGGATGAGGTGATCGCACCGGAGACTGTCAACGTGCCACCGTTGCTGCCGAAGTGGCCCCCTGCCGTAGGAATTGCGTTGATCGTGATGGGACCGCTGACCGTGGCGTTGGCGTTGAGGGTCGGGACCCAGATTATGCCCTGCGCAGTCACGCCGGCACCGCTGTTGATCGTAATTGCGTTGGCAACGTTCACGCCGCTGCCCAGTTGCAACTGCGCATTCGTGCCGCCAATCGTTACCGAATTAGTGCCGAGGGCCGCGCTGGTGCTGGCCAGAACTTTGCTGGCCGAGATCGTCATGCCGCCGCTGTAGTTGTTGTTGACGTTGGAAAGGGTGAGCAATCCCGCATTCCCGCTGCCGCTATTGACCGTCAGGCCGCCCGTGCCAGTGATCTGGCCGCTAATCGTGCCATTACGGACGGTGGCGTTGTTATACCAGTCGCGCAGGCCGACGATTGCATTGCCGTTGAGGGTAACCAGACCGGAGTAGTTGCCGGTGAGGCCATTCTCAAAGCTCAACACGCTGTTAGTCCCGCCGGTGACGGTAACGGCATTGGGTAGCGAGGTGGCGTTTTGAACTGCCAACTCACCTTGGTTACCAATGTTGAAGGTCGCTCCGGCACCGACGGCACCAGCGATACCATACTCGAAGATGCCGCCGCTTGTGGCTGTTACCAAGCCCGAGTAAGTATTTGTTTGGCCGATGCGAAGGTTGCCTGCGCCGGTGGTGGCCAAGGTGCCATTGCCCGTCACTGTCAGGTTGCCGCTGCCAAGAAGCGTGTTAGCCGTATTGAAAAAATATTGGCCGGCAGCGGTGATATTGATCGTGCCACCGCCTCCACCGACGGTAATGGCATGGGTATTAGTGATGCCTGCCGTGGTCCGCAGCGTGCCACCGTTGAGTGTAATCGCTCCGGCGGTGCCACCTGCGCCCCCGAGACGCAGGTTGTTATCCACCGAGACGGTGCCGTTTGTGATAA
>JANMJQ010000190.1:0-4494 GCA_031371445.1 Akkermansiaceae bacterium | reverse complement strand
TGTTAGTCTTGAAAGTATCGACCGCCTGCGCGGTGTTTGACAGACTCATCGCCAGCCCGGCAAGGGCGACGAAAAGATGGGGGGCTTGAAACATGAGGCTTCTGGCGTTCTTAGGTTTCATGGATTTATCGGGCTGATTGGATTTTAATTAGAATGGATTGAGCGAAGTGAGTAATCGGGAGAAGAATGGCATGAGAAAACGCCTTAGCTCCTTTTGGTGAAAGTGAGACATGATTTGCGGTCGGCTCAAATGTTTTTCCATCAGGAACTAGGCAGCCAAACACACCAGTCTGACAGCGCTGTGATCCCGACTGACGGATTGTTCCCGAAAGAGAAGTGAACCGCGAATGGACGTCACGAATTAGCGCGAATTAGAGTGGGTTCCTAAAAATCCACGAGGATGCCAAGGTCGATGAATTGGCCGTTTCCGCTTTCATGGGAATGGACGGCGAGGGTGTTGCTGCCTTTTTTCAGCGCCTTGTTCATGGCTTCGGTGGCCATGATCATGTAGTAGCCCTTGGGGCCGGTGACGCCGGCGATTTTCTCACCATTGATGTAAACCTCAGTGTTGTCGTTGTGACGGATCACCAGCGCAGCATTTTTCAGAGTTCCGCCGCTGTATTCGAAAGTTTTTCTAAAATAGATCTCGGGGGATTTCCATGGCGTGTTCGGCTTGTCCTTGTTGCCAAACGGCGCAAGACCGGTCTGCCAAGCGCGGTCATCAAATTTTTCCTTCATCCAGTCGTCTGCGGGTTTTTCGGTGGAATAGCGATAAGGCGTGTTGAGCGGCCCGTCCGGCTTGGCTCCCACCAGCACTTTCCACCGGATCCCATCGGGTTTGGGCGCGGGGATGGCGGACATCGGTTCTCCACGCTCATAGGCGGCGGAACGCGCGGTGATTTCAAACAGCTTCTTCGGGTCGAACTTCGGCTTACGGTCGTAGAAATAGAGACCGTTGCGCTCTTGCTCGATGTCAGTGAGTTGGGTGTAGCAGAAACCAAACAAATTCGGGTTGTCGAGCATGGCGTCGATGGTCCCTTTGTATCGGGTATAGAATTCATCCAAAGTTTTCGGGCCATTGCCATAACTCCAACCACCTTCGGTGGCCCAGCCGATCCCGCCGATTTCACTGATCATGTAGGGAACTCCGCAATCGACGATAAAGGCCTCTCTATTTCCGTAGCGTGCCGGAACAGTAGGCCCTGCGGGCGCAGCGGCGAAATAATCCGTCCACCTCTTTTGCAGTCTTTCAGGACTTTCCGAGTAGTCGTGCGCATCGCGGACTTCAGGATTGGGCAGCGTGTGGTTCCATCCGCTTGCTTCGAGGGCAGGGCGGGTCGGATCGACCGCCTTGGTGACGTTCCAGACCATTTGCTGAAGCTCGCCGGAGTCCTCGAAGTTCTCATTGAAAGCACACCAGCCGATGATCGATGGATGATTCCGATCGCGCATGAGAATGTTGCTCCATTCATTGACCACGGCCGAGTAGCCTTCCCGCTGATTGTTGTAGCCGGCGTTAGGATATTCGCCCCAAACAAGGTATCCAAGGCGGTCCGCCCAGTAGAGGAAACGTGGCTCAAATACTTTTTGGTGCAAACGCGCGCCGTTGTAACCGCACGCCATGCTGAGTTCGATATCCTTCTTCAACGCCTCATCCGACGGCGCAGTCCACAGTCCATCGGGATAAAATCCCTGATCCAAAATGAGACGCTGGAAAATCGGTTTGCCGTTGATCAGGAATTTTCGCCCTTCAATGGTGACTTTGCGAAGGCCGAAATAGCTCGTCAGTTCGTCGATTTTTCCCGTTCCACTCACCAGCGTGAGCTTCAAGTTATAGAGAAAGGGAGTGCCCGGACTCCATAACTTCTTTTCTTTGAGATCGATGACCAACACATTTTGGCCGGGGCCGGAGGCGATGTCCGAGCCGACCGACTTGCCATCGGCGAAGGCTTCCGCCTTAAGCTTTAAATCTTTATCTGCGCCATTGATCTTGGCTGTGATGACAACCCGCGAGTGATCGGGATCCGGCACTACGGAAATCGTCTCGACGAATGACGAGCCGACGGCTTCGAGCCACACCGATTGCCAGATGCCGGTGGTGCGGGTGTAGAAACAACCGGAGCTTTTATCACTCCCGGACTGTTTCCCTCTGGGCTGTAAGTCCGACGAAAAATCGTCGAACACCTTTACCACCACCTCGTTGCTGCCATCTTTCAGATACCGGGTGATGTCGAAATTGAAATCCACATTCTCGCCAACGTGTGATCCCGCAAGTTGGCCATTGATGTAAACCCAGGAGCGGTAATCTACGCCACCAAAATGCAGCCGAATCCGCTTGTCCTTCATCGCTGCGGGAACCTCGAACGTGCGGCGGTACCAGACGTTTTTGATGTGCTCCGTCATCGGGATTATTAAGCCCGACAGCTTGCTCTCCGGGCAGAACGGGACGAGGATTTTTGAATTCAGATCCGTTCCAGAAGTCAGGCCACGGGATTCGCCATCCGCCGTCTTATCCACCTCAAATTGCCATGGTCCGTTGAGTGACATCCAATTTTCGCGGAACAAGTCTGGTCGTGGGTGCTCCGGTCGCGGAATCTCTGCGGAAGTGGCGCGCGTGCCGCTCATCAAAAGCGTCATCGCGACGAGCACGGGCGTGACGTGGTCAATCATTTTCATAAATGGATAGGGATTCCCCCTTACGAGGGTTTCCGCCGGAGTCTTTCCATCTGAAATCCAGTTTTCCCGCAGATTCAGGGACGGCCACAGATTTTTTAAAGAGTGGGTCGGTCGCGGTGGGACAGGCATTTGATACTAGAAACAGAAATGGAACCACGGATGAACACTGATTCACACGGATAATCAAAGAGTTGTGAATTTGGGGCTTTTCACCCGCTGGGTGAGAGGAGAATTCTTTACAAGTCTTTTACCATCAGTGTTCATCTGTGTTTATTCCGTGGTTCTATTTTCCTCTTTAGGTTGATCATCTTCGAAGTGCCTGCGGCGTCGGAAAGTCTCAAGGTCTGAAAGTCAAAGGTCGCAGAGCTTGCCGGAGTCCGGGGGATTCGCGAACTGTCCGGTAGTCCCTGATGGCGATTTTCAAGACACTGCCTAGCAGCCTGAATCGTCACCGCGAATCCTCAACATTCCACCACGCTCACGGCCAGCCCGCCGCGGGAGGTTTCTTTGTATTTGGATTTCATGTCACGGCCGGTGTCGCGCATGGTTTGGATGACTTTATCGAGCGAAACGAAATGCGTGCCGTCGCCTGATAGAGCGAGCCGCGAAGCATTGATCGCCTTGACGGCACCCATCGCGTTGCGCTCGATGCAGGGAATCTGCACCAGCCCGCCGATGGGATCGCAGGTGAGGCCGAGGTTGTGCTCCATGCCGATTTCCGCCGCGTTTTCCACCTGTTGGAGAGTGCCTCCAAGGTATTCGACGAGGCCGGCGGCGGCCATCGAGCAGGCGACGCCGACCTCGCCCTGGCAGCCGGCTTCCGCACCGGAAATCGAGGCGTTGCGCTTGTAAAGCATGCCGATGGCGGCGGCCGTTAGCAGAAACCGATGCACGCCATCGGGATGCGGAGAGTGGCGAAATCCGACCGCGTAGTGAAGGACGGCCGGGATGATGCCCGCCGCGCCATTGGTCGGCGCAGTGACGACGCGCCCGCCGGCGGCGTTTTCCTCGTTCACCGCGAGGGCGTAGAGATTGACCCAGTCAAGGATGGTCAGCGGATCGGCAAGCGCGGATTGGGCGGACTCTCGGAGCTGTTCGTGAATGCCCTTGGCCCGGCGCTTGACGTGGAGGCCGCCGGGTAGGATGCCTTCCTGGCCACAGCCGCGTTTCACACAAGCCTGCATGGCCAGCCAAATCGAATCGAGGCGGGCACGCGTTTCAGCCTCGGGCCGAAACGCGGATTCGTTCGCCAGCATCAAGCCACTGACGGAGAGCGCGTTGCTTTCACAACGCCGCATGAGTTCCACCGCATTTGCGAAGGGATGGGGCAAAACGACGCCGTCGTATTTCGGCTCTTTCATCTCCGCTTCCGTGGCGATGAAGCCACCACCCAGAGAATAGCAAACCTGCTCGTGGACAGGCATGTCATCGGCATCGAGCGCCATGAAATGCATGCCGTTCGGGTGCAAAGGCAGCGGCTTAAGGCGTTTGAAATCGATGTCCTGCTTTTCATCGAAAACGAGTTCCCTGCCCCACGGTGCGCGAAGAAGTTTCCTGAGCCGGATGTCTGCAAGTCGCGCAGGAATTCCATCGACATCGACGGTTTCCGGCTCCTCGCCGAGAAACCCTAAAATCACCGCGCCATCGGTGCCGTGGCCCTTGCCGGTGGCGGCGAGGGAGCCGTAAAGATCGCAGCGCAGCCGGACCACTCGCGGAGCTAGACCGGCAGCTTCGAGCTCCCGGACGAAGTGACAGGCCGCACGCATCGGTCCCACGGTGTGGGAGGATGACGGGCCGATTCCGATGGTGAATAAGTCG
>JANMJQ010000128.1:0-39432 GCA_031371445.1 Akkermansiaceae bacterium | reverse complement strand
ATGTACCATGATTCCTACGAATACAATTCCAACTGGTCGCCGTCATTTCTAACAGAATTCGAAAAGCGCCGCGGTTACCAACTGCAAACCGAGCTACCGGCCCTGCTCGGCAACAGCGAAGATCCGGACCACGTGGCGCGGGTCAAATCCGATTACCGCCAGACCATTTCCGAACTCATCGCCAATGACGGGATCGCCACATGGACCAAGTGGGCGCACGGCCTTGGTTTCATTACGCGCAACCAAGCGCACGGATCACCTGCAAACCTGCTCGATGTCTATGCGGCGGCCGACGTTCCGGAGTCGGAGATGTTTCACACCGATCGCGATATCCTGGTATCGAAGTTCGCTTCGTCCGCCGGGCATGTGACGGGGAAAAACCTAATCAGCGCGGAGACTGGCACTTGGCTGTCAGAGCATTTCACGGAAACGCTGGGTGCGATGAAGGAATTGCAGGACGACATGTTCGTGGCTGGCGTGAATCATATTTTTTATCACGGCGCCGCCTATTCACCCGACTCGGCACCGTGGCCGGGATGGTGTTTTTACGCGGCCACCGAGATGAACCCGCGCAATCCGATCTGGCACGATGTTCCTGCTTTGAATGCTTATGCCGCGCGCTGCCAATCGATCCTGCAATCGGGCAAGCCGGACAACGACATCCTGTTGTATTGGCCCATCGCCGACAACTGGCACGACAAGGAAGGCCTGGCCCAGCCATTCACCGTTCACCAACGCGAATGGCTGCAAAAGAAATCCTTCGGAGAAACCGCAAAGCGTTTGTGGGAACACGGCTGGAGTTTTGACTATGGATCGGACCGCCAGTTGATGGGCATGAACGTCGCGGGAAAATCCATCCAAGGCGCGGGCGCAGCGTATGCAACGGTGGTCGTGCCCCGTTGCGAACACATGCCGCTTGAGACGATGCAAAAACTCATCGATCTCGCCACCGCGGGCGGCACGGTCATTTTCGAAAACGGCTTGCCGGAAGATGTGCCCGGATGGAAAGACTTCGAAGACCGCCGCAAGCAACTCGCGGCGATGACACATAGTCTGGAATTCGCCCAACAACGCGTCACACAGATTGCCAGCATCGGAACAGGACGAATCATCAAGGGCGAGCTTGGCGATTGCCTCGCGCTCGCTCACATCCGCCGGGAAGCCTTGGCCGATACGCCGGGACTCAACTTCATCCGCCGAGCGGTTGATGGCGGTCATGTTTATTTCATTGCGAATCATTCCGCCAACGCGATCGACCAATGGACTTCCCTCGACACCCCGGCGGCTGGCGTGACCATCCTTGATCCCATGCGCGGCCGCACCGGGCTTGCGGGATTCCGCTTGAGCCCGGCGGGTGTCGCGCAAGCCCATCTGCAACTTGAAGCTGGCGAATCGTGTTTCCTGCAAACCTCGACGAGTGGACCCGTGACGGGTCAGGCATGGAGCTATTGGAAGCCCGGCGGCAAGCCCATCCATCTAACAGGAACATGGCATGTCAAATTCCTCCAGGGCGGACCGGATTTGCCGGCGGATTATCAAACCGAAACCCTGGGCTCATGGGCCGCGCGGGAAGACCCGGCCGCGCAGCGCTTTGGCGGAACGGCACGTTATACCTTGAAGTTCGACGCCAATCTCGTCCAAGCGCCGCAGTGGACGATCGATCTCGGAACCGTCTGTCAAAGCGCGCGGGTGCGTTTGAATGGAACCGACCTCGGCACCTGCCTCGCAGCGCCTTTCCGGGTGCATGTTCCGGGCATTTTGCCAACCGGCAACCTGCTTGAAGTGGAAGTCACCAACGTCGGCGCCAACCGCATCCGCGATCTCGATAAGCGCGGCGTGAATTGGAAATATTTCAATGACGCGAACGTGGTGAACATCGACTATAAACCTTTTGACGCATCCAACTGGCCGGTCACCGACTCCGGTCTGTTAGGCCCGGTTACCTTGTGGCCCAATGCAATTACAAGCGGCGATGAATCCAAATGAATAAGCCACCCGTTGCATTGACCATCGCCGGCTCCGACTGCTCGGCGGGTGCGGGCATGCAGGCGGATCTGAAAAGCTTCCAGCATTTCGGCGTGCATGGCCTGACGGCGGTGACCTGCGTAGTATCCGAAACGGCGAACATCGTCCGCGCCGTGCATGCAGTGCCGACGGAACTAGTGCGCGACCAAATTTCGCTGCTGATGGAAAGCTTCCCGGTGGCGGCTGTGAAAACCGGGATGTTGTTTTCCACTCAGATCATTCTAGCCGTCGCCGAAATTTTAAAAGCCCATCCATCGGTGCCGCTGGTTGTCGATCCGGTGATGGTTGCCTCCACGGGCGACTCCCTGTTAGAAAACGATGCGGTGGCGGCCTACCGCGCCATGCTCCTGCCCTTGGCCACATTGGTCACCCCGAATTTACCGGAAGCGGAAATTCTGTTAGGCCGGACGATTTCAGGTGAGGACGCTTTGGAAAAAGCCGCCATCGATTTGTCCGCGAAGTTGGGAACCGCGGTGTTATTGAAAGGGGGCCATCTGCCAGGCGAGCTATGCGTCGATTTACTGGCGCACAAAGGCAAGACCCAGCGTTTCGAGGCGGCGCGGATCCCGGTCTTGGCGTCGCATGGCACCGGCTGCACCTTGTCGGCGGCGATCACCGCGTTGCTGGCGCGCGGGGAGCCTCTGGAGCGGGCGGTTGGCCTTGCAAAACGTTATTTGGGTGAGACATTGTTTCATTCCTACGCCTTGCGGGCCGCGAATGGAGAGACCGTTCACGCACTCAATCAAGGCACCACGTTCCGGAAAAACGAGACGTGACATGGTCCCCTGAATTCGTAGCCTCGCCGAACCGTCGTCCCACCCCGATCTATGGAAAATCCGCTCAACGCCCTCGGTTACCGATTCCTAAACGCCTCCCTCGCAGCGGATGAGAGCGCTGGCAAAATCGCACCGCGCCTCACCCGCCGCGGCTTCATCGCGATGAGTGCCGCGCTGTCGAGTTGCTCCCTCACCGGAGGCAAGAATGACAAAACCGCGGCAGCCGATCCCGCGGCGGGCCCCATCAAAACCCCTCTCAACACCGGCTATCGCACGCCGCCGGTATCCGGACCGGTCCCCCGCAATCCGGACCTGTCGCTCAGCGCGGATTTTTCGAAAAACTCCGGCATTTCATTTTCCCGCGTGATGGTCTCCGGCAACTACCTCGCGATGACTTTCGACGACGGGCCGCATCCGCAAAACACCCCGCGGCTGCTCGACATGCTGCGCGCGCGCAACATCAAGGCGACCTTCTATGTCATCGGCCGCAGTGTTGATTTATACCCGCAAGTCCTCCGCCGGACGGTTGCGGAGGGTCATGAAATCGGCAATCACAGCAACACCCACCGCTTGCTCAGCAATTTGTCCGACGCTGAAATCAGGGCGGAGTTCGCCAACTGCCGTGATGCGATTGCCCGCGCCGCCGGTATCCAGCCGCGCACGATGCGTCCCCCTTATGGCGGGCTGTTGCAGCGACAGCGCGAGATGGTGCACGCGGAGTTCGGATATCCGACGATCCTCTGGTCCGTTGATCCCTTGGACTGGAAACGGCCGGGCGCAAGCGTCATCAGCTCCCGCATCCTTGCCGGCGCTTCGGCGGGTGGCATTGTCCTGTCGCACGACCTGCATTCGCAAACGGTTGATTCCATGCCGGCGACCCTCGATGGCTTGCTCAAGCGCGGCTTCAAATTCGTGACTGTCTCGCAGTTGCTGGCGATGAAAACCGACGTGGCGCCCGCGCAGGCGGAAGTTCCAAAGACCTCCTGATTTCCCCTCACTGCGACCATGTTCGGCGAGCGCTACTTCGCGACGCGTGAACGTCTCTCGGCGGTGATGCGTGGCATTGACTCACTCGCCAAAGAGGCGGGATCGGAGGTGCATGATAACCTGCCTCTCTACGAAATCGAACGCGGCCTCGGCGCGCCATTTCTTTTCGTGGTCTGCGGCGAAGTCAACGCGGGGAAATCGACGCTCATCAACGGCTTGTTCGGACGCGAACTCTGCCGCGCGAACATCCTGCCCGAAACCGACCGCGTGCTGTGGTATCAACACGGTGACCAGGCGCGCGATGTCGAGATCACACCCATGCTCGAGGAACGCCATCGGCCGGTCGAGTTCCTGCGCGATTTCAATTTGATCGATACACCCGGCACGAACTCGGTTGTCCAAGGGCATCAGGAAATCACCGCGCGCTTCCTGCCATCCGCGGATCTGATCTTGTTCGTGTTCCCGGTGACAAATCCATGGGGCGCGGCGACGTGGAATTTTCTGTCCGAACTCACGCCTGAAACGCTGGACCGCGTGGTCTTCGTCATCCAGCAAGCCGACCAGCGCGAGCAGATCGACATCGAGGTCATCATCGACCACATGGCGGACCTGGCCATGAAGCGCCTCGGCCGCAAGCCGCCCGTGTTCGCGGTGTCGGGCAAGATGGCCTTTGAAGCCAAGCGATCCCTGCCGCCCGACGAAGGGCGTTTGAAAGCCAGCGGCTATCCGCCCTTCGAGAGTTTCATTTCCAAAAAAATCTGCGAGTCTCCCGAGCGGCGCAGCGCCTTGGAGACATGGCGCAACCAAGCGGGCGCGGCCCTGCGCAAGGTTGAGGATCGCATGGAGGATCAAACGCGCACGCTCAACACGCAGGATCGTTTCCTGGATGCGATCGAGGGCGAAATCGGTGAAATCCGCGAACGCTTTGTCGCGCGATTGCCAAAACATCTCGCCGGCGTGGCGGCCATCTTCGAATCCGAAGCGGTTGAGGTTTCGAAAATGGTGGCGCGCAAACTGCGGGTCGGCCCGTCATTCATGCGCTTGTTCACCGGCGATCGGACCGGCCCGGAGATCGAAGCGGAATTCGCGCGGCGCTTGCAGGCGGCGGTGGACGCAGTGGCCGAAGAGGACGGCGCGGAGGTGGTTGACGTGTGCCGCGAGCATTGGAAAGGCCTCGTGGACCGCGTGAAAAATTCCATGGGTGTCGAAATGGGCGGCATCGGCACATTGTCTGAAACCATGTCGGTGGCGAAAAAGCATTTCCTGCAGCGCTTGAGCAACGCCGCGCGCGAAGGAATCGGCAACCTCAAGGTCCGCACGCAACTCGACAAGGATCTGCGGCATCGCGACATCGCGCTTAAATCATTCGTCTTCATGACGCTGCTTCTAACAACCGCCGGCGCGTCGTGCGGCGCGCTGGGATTCGCGTGGCTTCCACAAATCCTGTGCGGCCTGGCGGGCATGTTTCTGCTCGGCGGCGTGACGGCCGCGATGACCACCGCCAAGACCATCCGCGCGGAATTTCTACAGCGCCTTAACGAGACCTGCGCCGGTTTCGCCAACACATTGCGGACCGATTACGAGGAAGCCCTGCGTGTCATTTTCAAGGATTACGCGACAGCGCTCGGAACGGTGAGAAGCCATCTCGCACGCGAAAAGCAAGCGATCGAGCCACGCCTCCGCCGCTGGCAGGAATTGTTCCTGACGCTGAAGGCGATTGAGCAGGAGTTTTGAGGGTAAAAGCTGAAAAGCTGAAAAGCTGAAATTGGAGTGTCGGGTAGACTAAGACCCTGCCACAAAAAAACCGCGGTGGAAAATTTCCCACCGCGGCTTTGATTTAGAACTTCAGAAGTTCCGTTAGATTATTGGGGAGGAGGTGGCGGAGGTCCGCCGTTGCCTCCTGGGCCGCCTGGGCCGCCTGGAGGACGACCACCGTTGCCGCCCGGGCCGCCGCCTTCAGGGCCGCCTTTGCCGCCGTCTGGACCACCACGACCGCCACCGTTTGGCCGCATCGGGATTTCTTCGCCGGCATCGCGGGCTGCTTTCATTTCCTCGCGATCGAGTTTGCCATCCTTGTTGGCGTCATACTTTTCAGTAAGGGCCTTCATCTTGGCTTCGTTATCGGCTTTCAGAACGGCCTTCTCTTCATCGTCGAGCTTGCCGTCGCTGTTCTTGTCATACTTCGCCATGATTTCCTCCTGGCGTTTCTTTTCCATGGCTTGGCGCTCTTCGCGCATGGCTTTGGCTTCTTCGTCGGAGAGCTTGCCGTCGCCGTCCTTGTCAAATTTCTTGAGCACTTCGGGCGGAAGTTCGCGCTGCGGGCGGGCGGGCCGGTCTTGGGCGGCCGCGATGGTGCAGGCACCCAGCAGGGCTCCCAGGGTCATTAGCGTGGTTGATTTCATGATCGTTGTCGGTTGTGGTTTTGAGAATTGGCTTCTCGGTGCTTCTAGGAACCGCCGCCTCTGACAAAGGTTGCGGATGAAAATGAAAAAGCCGGGACAGCCATTTCGTTAGATCAGGGCGGCGGGTGCTTTCACAGCAACCGGAGAGCCTGAACCTGCAACTTACCGCACTCTTTCAAACCCTTCAAACGGCTTTCTCCACAATCTTCGCCGGAACAGCCGTGGAATGAGTTGCCAGCGCCGGAACGGCAGTCTTGGATTCCCCAGCAATGGCCGACCCCACGCCACCCGCCAAACCCTCGAAAGCGATCGTGTTCGCGCGGCGGACCCTTAGCACTGTGGGCCTGTGGGGTTTGATTGCCTTTATTTTCGCCAGCCACAAGTCGCTCGGGATGATCTGCCTCGTCGACGGCCTGACGATGATCGCCATCGTGGAATATTTTCGCATGATGCGGGCGGCCAACGCGCCTTGCTTCCCCCGTTTCGGCATCGCCCTCGCCGCCTTTTACACTGGCTACCTGTCGTGGTTTTTTTACCAGGGAGGAAAAACGGTCCCTCCGGACATCGACGCATTTGCCATTTTCCTGGCTGTCGCCGTGCCCTTCGCAATGCAACTTCGCCATCCGATCAAGGGACTGGAATCGCTGACCGGCATTGCAATCAATCTGATGGGATTCGTCTATGTTCCGTTTTTGTTTCACTTCAGCACACGGCTCACCTTCATGCCAGCGGGGGCAAATCCGGGTGATGGCATCCTCGGCACTTCGGGCGCCTTCCTGCTGCTGTGGTTGCTGACAGTCACAAAATTCACCGACATGGGAGCCTACATCGTCGGCTCGATGTTAGGCCGTCACAAGATGATCCCTCATGTCAGTCCGGGAAAAACGTGGGAAGGATTTGTGGGCGCGCTGTTCTTCCCCCAACTCGCGGCTTGCGGACTCTATGGATGGTTTCCACAACATCTCGCGATTCTGGGCGGTTGGCCTCATGTGATTTTCCTCGGCTTCCTGCTCTCGGTCCTCGCGGTGATCGGCGATCTCGCGGAAAGCGTGGTCAAGCGCGCCCTCAATGCAAAGGACTCCGGCCGGATGTTGCCAGGTATCGGCGGCTCGCTGGATTTGATCGATAGCATTTGTTTCACCGCACCCGCGTTGTATTTCTACATCAAGTGGGTGCTGCTTCCGCACGCATGAGTGAAAGCCATCGCAAGAAACGCGTGGTGCTGTTAGGTTCGACCGGATCGATCGGGACCTCTGCGCTCAAGGTCGCCCGCGAGTTGCCGGATGAAATGGAAATCGTCGCACTGGCCGCCTCCGGAAGCGTCGAAAAGCTCGCGGCACAAGCCCGTGAAACAGGCGCGCGCCACGTCGCCATTTACGATGCCTCAAAGGAATCCGCGCTGCGTGACTTGCTGCCAGCCGATGTGAAGGTCCATGTTGGCGCGGAAGGCCTTGATGAATTGGCGCGTCTAACAGATGCCGACATCGTGCTGGTCGCGATCGTCGGCACCGCCGGCCTGCACCCGGCACTGGCTGCGATCGAGGCAGGCAAGGATCTCGCGATCGCCTCCAAGGAAATCCTCGTGATGGCAGGCGAAGTCATCACCACCGCGGCAGCCGCGCGCGGGGTGAAGTTGTTGCCCGTGGACAGCGAGCACAACGCGATTTTCCAATGCCTCGCGGGGCATGGTGGTGACAGTTCGGAAATCAGCCGGCTCGTTCTAACAGCTTCGGGCGGACCGTTCAGAACATGGCCATCCGATCAGATCGCCACCGTGACCGTCGCGCAGGCATTGAAACATCCGACCTGGGAAATGGGTCCGAAGATCACCATCGATTCCGCGAGCTTGTTCAACAAGGGCCTTGAAATGATCGAAGCGCGCTGGTTGTTCGGGATCGGCATGGATCGCATCGATGTCGTGGTGCATCCGCAGAGCATCGTTCATTCGATGGTGGAGTTCACGGATGGTTCGGTCCTCGCGCAGATGAGCCGGACCGACATGTGTTTCCCGATCCAATTCGCGTTGACCTGGCCCCGCCGGGTTGCGGGCGGATTAAAGCCTTTGGATTTCCCCGCACTCGCGAAATTGGAGTTCGAGGCGCCGCGCGATGACGTCTTCCCGGCCCTCAACCTCGCGCGCCGCGCCGGCCTAACAGGTGGCACGCTGCCCGCGGTTTTCAACGCCGCCAACGAAGTGGCTGTGGACGCATTCCGCGGCGGGAAAATCCCCTTCCCCGGCATCTGGCAATGCGTCACGGCGGTGATGGACGCGCACGCCACCCAGGCATCGGACAGCCTCGAAGCGGTGATCAACGCGGACCGCTGGGCCCGCGAACTGGCGGACGTCTTCGTTGGCAGCCATCGGCTAAGGTCTGGTATTTGAAGTCATGAAGCTCGGCGAACTTCGCACCGCTCAGGCCGCTGGCGGCGGCCGATCCTCCGTATAACGCAGCCGACTACGGCGGTCGGCTTTGGCAATCACATGCATAGCAGTCCGATCACATCGGAATAATATCGACAATTTGCTTCTACGTGCATTTCGCTAAAACCCAGAATTCAATATTCTTCCTCAGCATGGTGTCATCAATTTTGCAACAGGCGTCTCGAAGTTCTTGAGGAAAAACCTTATCTTCCTCGCTTTCCGCATCGTAATTAATGGTAAATTTCTCTAGCCGCTCGCTTTTCCCTTCCATATTTAAGTCACATACAACTATCAGCTCAAAAATTTTAAGCTGGAGCCATTTCTGGAAATTTTCTCTATCAGAAAGCGCCCTAAATAACCATACCCTCGCCTCAAAAAAGGCGCGGATATCAAACAATAGACATCCTTTCAGATATGCGCACTCCGAAATAAGGGAACAATCGGTCACCGTTAATAGTTCCGCATCCAAAATATTTAATTCACTTACAATACTTTCGGACTTTCTGTAGAGCGCTCTGTAACGCTTCAATATATTAGGTGCTGAATTCATTTATGGTTTATCCCTCGGGCCTTTTCACAAAACCTCTTTGCGTGTTTTAACATCTCCGTCACATACTCATCTAACTCACCCGCCTCTTTGGCCTGCTTCGCACGCAGCCTGATTTTCGCCGCCGCATCTGTGAAAGGCTTTCCATGCTGGCCGGATCTCGCCCCTTTGCCCACTCCGGCCAATTTGGAATCTTTCAATATTTTCCCCGCGTCAAGTGCTGCCCATTCTACTGAAGTCTTCCAGGCCGCTTTACCTCCGGCCCCAAAAATGACATCCGAAGCCCAAAATTCGCATTTAACATAGTGTTTGCCAGGTTGAGGCGGTGGATTTAAAAACTCCCACAATTTAGCAGCATGGTCCCATCCGGCGAAACTCGCTCTATTGTCATCAGTGTAGCGGTTAGGACTAGAGTCCCCGTCTGTACCAATTGGTTCCTCGCCTCTGGCATCCCATAGGCCTATGGGAAAATTGTAAGCATATTCATACAAGTTGATCCCTCCATCTTCTCCCATCGGATCGGCAGATAGCCATCTTCCCACTTCAGGATCGCAAGCTCGAAACAACGTGAGAACCAATTCTCCCTGTAACGCCACCGGACTCTCTTGAGTGATGTGACCCGTATAGCCAAGGTCGCAGCCTCCGATGTAGTCGGTCGCTTGATATTGGGTGACACGTTTGCCGTAAGGATCGTAGTCGTATCTGGCGGCGAGGCTGCCGTCGCTGTTCATTACCTCGCGGATACTCCCGAGGTGGTCGCGATTATAGTAATAGCTCACCCAACTACTGGAGACCTCTCGTTGTTCTCCTTGTGAAAAATATTGTCTGTTGATGTCATCTTCCGTGTCGCCTCCGCTATACCGGCAAAGGAGCTGTGCGCCCTCGTAGAGGTAGTAATACCGGGCGGTCTCATCACCATCACTCTTTTCGATCTGCACAGATCGCTGGCCAAGGGCATTGTATTGGTACTCTGTGGATTTTACCGGGCTTCCGCCCCAGACTATCCTCACCAACCGCGACTGCATGTCCCAGTCAAACGTCCGCACACCGTCACTGGTCATGTTGCCGTCCGCATCGTAGGTCGGGCTGGCTGCGGAGGCGGCTGCCAAAGTAAGGGCGTATGTGTAATCTGATACATTATCCGAGCCATCCTTGGCTTGGATGTTGATTTGGTTTGCACCGGTGACGAGTCTGACGTCGGCCTCGAAGCGGTTACCTTCAAGCATCCGAGCGTTCTTCCACACGCTGGCGGTGCTGGGCATCACCTTGACGGTAGCTGATTCGTTTGTGCTACCCCGCACGACTACGGTTTTCGTCCCACTCGATCCGCCGGTGGCGGTGAGCTGATTGAGGTTGTTGTGGGTGTAGGTAGTCATCGTCGCGCCGGTGGCAGAGGTCTCCTCCTGCTTGGAGGCGATATTGCCCGCCGGGTCGTAGAGGTAGTGGTAGCCTGTGCTGTCCACGGACGATCCCGCGAGAGCCGTGTTACCCAGGTGAGTTTCATCGGCTCCCCCCTTCGATCCGCTGCTTCGGCGGGGTTTTGGTACGCCAATAGTTAAGCGTGATGTCTATTGGCTGTGGCGGATTCGCTTTAAGCCAGGCCTCATGCTCAAGCCGGGCTCGCTCCCGTCCTTCGTAGGCCGTCTTGAGTTGCTCGTAGTTTTTGTTGTAAAGATCATGAAGTGCCTGAAACGGAACTATCTCTTCCGCTGCCAGTTGGTTCCCGATTTCTTCAAAGGTAGCGGGCCCGGGCACAAAGTCAGGCAGCGGGGGGGCTCCGAATCTTTTGTAAGGAGCTTTTTGGAGATCGACCTTACCAGCCAGCTTCACCTTCCCCCAGCCAATCCATAGCAAGTTAGTCCTGCCAGCGCCGTCGACGAATGACTGTATACCCCCGGCAATCAATTTGAAATCGACCGAGGACCAAAACGATACTGATTTTCCGGCACGAGGCGGCCAGTAGCGCAAAAGAGTGCGCGGCGGAGAATCGTCAAAATGAAAAACGGTGGCACTGAGCATCAGCACCCTCGTTCCGATGTGCGTCCTGCGATACTCTTCGATGCGCTGCTTCATTTCGTCAGTCAATTCGACAGGCGTTGCCTCCATTGGGACTGGCGGAGGCGACAGCGCAATCGGTGCAATTTTTTGAATCGTAATCGTCCGTCCGCCCTGCTCGTAGGCGGTGGATTCCAAAACGTCATTTGCCGGGACTTGAAACTTGGGTTTCGGCGGCTGGGGAGGAGGAGGCGTGCCGTCTGGGATCTTCCCCGTGATTCGCGCCCCGGAATCAGCGGGCAGCGAGGAGGCATTTTCCTCTGCTCGCAGGGCTGCGGTGGCAGCAGCTAGAAGGAACGCAAAAAACGTGATCGGTTTCATGGCCTCATTCAGCTATTCCAGAAATTCCCCGGCGAGAATCGAAAACCGAAAACTCGGAAGGAAACTCCTAACAAAATAGGATGTCAGACTGTGCCTCCGCAAGTATAATCGGGTGCGGACCAACATCTCCCCTGACAGGGAACTACGTACAAAGATTTCGCATTTCCCACGCGGGCGGCCGCCGTTATCTTCCGGCCATGAATCGCCTCGTCCTGTTATTCCTGTTGCTGTCTTCGCTTGCCATGTCACGGGCCGGAGCAACTCCCGCCGAAGCCGAGCGCGTCCTCAAAACCCACAAGGCGGCGATGGACAAATGGACCTTGGACGTGCGGATCGCCACCACGTCCGAAGAGAAGTCGAAGGCATGGAACAGCCGGCCTGATGCGACACCCTTCGCCCACCAGATGTGGGCTGCGATCGGCTCGTCGCTCGCCCAGGAATGGACTCTCGATCCCGCGGCCTGGTTTTTGAAAACGACGCCAGGCCTGCTCGCGACCGATGCAAATGGCACCCCAAAGCCGATTTTCGCGCGGGAAAATGATACGATCCGCAGCGCCATCGAGACCTATCACTTGAAGAGCACGAAGTTGCTCCCGATCTGCACTGCGTTGGCCGTCACGCCGAATCCGCGGTCGCTGTCCATCCTTGAAAAGATCCAGCAAAGCCATCCCGATCCCAAGATCCAGGGCGTGGCCGCGCTTGCCGCCGCGATCCAGTTGAAGACGCTTGGCGACGATGGCGAGTTGATGAAAAAACGCCTTAACTACATCCGCAAGGCCATCATCAATAGCGGCGACCTCGACTTTGACGGGACCAAAGTCGACGACCTTGCGAAGGAAGAGTTATACATCATCACCAACCTCTCGAAGGGCCGCGTCGCACCGGATCTCGCGGGAACCGATGTCGCTGGCAAGGCCATCTCGCTGTCCGCGAACAAGGGCAAAGTCATCGTGCTGCTGTTTTGGAACAGCAATGTCCCCGATGCCAAACGGGTCGTGGAGATCACCACCGCGATGGAGCTTAAGTTCAAGGACCGGCCTTTTGTCATCATCGGCGTGAACAACGACAGCGTGGAAAAATTGCGGGCGCTGCAAGCCGATGGCACGGTGCCATGGAGGAACCTAACGGACCCCGACAACAAGCTTGCGAAGGAATACCGGGTCGGCACATGGCCATTGGTGTATGTGCTCGATGGCGAACGCAAAATCCATTATGCTGGCGCACCCGGATCCTTCGCCGAGTTGACCGCAGAGGCGCTGCTGTCGCCTGCGAAATAGAGCAATGCGTTATCGGTTATCGGTTATCGGTTAGGCGGTTATCGGGAAAGAATTCTTACCTATTAACTGGTAACTTTTAACCGATAACGATATCCGCGACATTTCGGTTTCCCTCCGCAGCCAGCTTGTTAAGCTTCGTTCGTGCGGACGATGGATGAATGGCTGGCCTCGGAGGAAAGTGGCCGCGCGTTCAGCCATTGCATCCGCTGCAAGTGGCCTCTGCTGGAACTCGACACGCTGTGGCTGGTCAACAAGGAGATCATCCGGGCCGAATGCGTTCTGGAATATGCCATCTGCCAAAGCTGCCGTGACGCTGTCACCGCCTCGATGTCAGAGGAGTCCAAGGGATCTGTTAGAGAATTCCTGGAAACCGAAATCGACTGGGACGCGCGAACCGCGGAATTTGTCAGCGCGCACGACCCGGTCGCGCGCTTCGATGCCTGCATCGCCTGCCGCCGCCCGCGCGAGGAGTTGCAGGGCTACGGCATCTCCGCGTTGTTCGACTCGGGCGGCCATCTTGTCAGCGGCCCCCTTCCCCTGCTCGTCTGCCGGAGCTGCATCAACCGGATGACCGCACGCTTGTCGGAACAAAGCCGCGCGGCGTGGCGGGATTTTCTAACAGAAAATTTCGAATGTCCGCCGGATGATCCGGGTTTTCCTGGGATGTTTTAGGGAGCAGCGACACTCTTGTCGCTTCTTGATGAAGACACGACAGGAGTGTCGTGGCTCCTTAGTGCCTCACGCGTGTGTTAAAGCTTCCTCGAAGGCGGCGATGAGCGATTCGATCGGCTCAAGTCCGCAGGACACGCGCAGCAAGTTGGGTGAGACGCCACAGCCTTCGGCCCATTCGAGTTCGCGGTAGTGGGCCAGCATCGTGTAGGGGCAAACCAAGGTAAAGATGGTGCCGAAACTGGGCCCTTTGCTCAACTTGAGGGCGTCATAGACTTTGGGAGTCTTCTTCGGTGATTTCAAAACGAAGGACATCAATCCTCCGAAACCACCGCCTTTGCGCATCACCTTTTCGTAGTTCGCGCGATGCGACAACGAGGGATGCCAAACTTCGGCGACGGCGGGATGTGCGGCCAACCAGGCGGCGAGGGCAAGGCCGTTGGCGTTGACCAATTTCATCCGCTTGGAATAGCCCTTCATGTTGGAGAGCAAAACCTCCGCATCGCCGATGTAGAGCGGCGCGCACTCGGCGGCATCGACAGCCAGCGACTCGCGCAGGGAATTCGCCACCGCCGAGTCGCCACGCACCGCGGCCGTGCCGGCCATCACGTCACCCTGGCCGGAGATCCATTTCGTCAGGCTGCCTGTCACCACGTCGGCGAATTTCAGAGCCTCCACATTCAAAGGGCCGGCCGCGGAATCATCCACGATCAGCGGCGTGTTGCTTTCCCCGCAGGCTTGGGCCACGCGCTCCAAATCGACCGTACGCAACAGCGGATTGCTGGGCACTTCGGTGAACACACCGGCGAATTCACCCTGGCGGATCCGCATCAGGGCTTCGTCGAAGGATTCGCCGACCGCCTCGTTCAAATAGACCACGCCATGGCCAAATAACTCCTGGACCTTCAAGCTGTCCACGTAGGGAAACTCCAATTGCAGCGTCTTCTTGCCATCGTGCACACCCGGCAGACCACGCAACACGGCAGTGACCGCCGCCATTCCGCTGGCAAATATGAAGGTATCCTCGGGAGCCGCGCCACTCGTTTTCGACAAGCCGCGCGCCACCAGATGCGACTTCGAGCCCTCGCGCAATGTCCCTTCCAAAAAATCCACCGCCTGACGGCTGCTGACGACTTCACCGGCAAAGCGCCAATACGCGTCAGCTTCCTCCTTGGCCTTCGCCGGCACCACCAGAACCTGCAGGCCGTGAAAACTGGTAATGCGCACAGCAGTCTCCGCGCGCCGCTCGACCCAGCGATGCGCCTTCTGCACGGATCCACGTGTCGGCAATACGATGACTTCCTCGCCTTCCCCGGCAACCTCGGCCTTGGCCGCGGCGAACAAACGCTCGACCGCAGGATGCTTGAAAAAGCGCGGATAACCCGTCCGCATGCGCTTCACGACCTTCTCGCGGCCTTCCTCGTAGCCGATAATGGAATCCCAGGTCGGCAGACACACCGAGCAGGCGTGGAGTGAATCCGGAAGCGGCAGCCCCAGATCCTCCTCCTGCCATGCCGGCTCCGATGTCAGATCACGCGTCAACGCCCCCTCCATCGCCTGCCACCCGGCTTTGGGCAAGTCGGATCGTCAACCAATTCCACCCCCCTCCACTGGCAAAATTACATTCGCTCACGGCTTGATCTCGATCATCGCTTTTTTACGCCGCGACTCGATCCAGCGCTCATATTGGCCCGAGGTCTTCTTCCGGCTCACGCGCTCCTCGATCATTTGGCGCACCTTGTCGTCCAGCGGCGGGGCCGGGGCGAACTTGACCTCAATGGTTTTCACGATCGTAAATCCCTGGCGGTCCAGCAAGGGCCCGACGATTTTCCCCTCCGGATTATCGATGATGATCGCCGCAAACTCCGGTGAAAGGTCGGTGCGGGGCACATCTTTCTGAAGACCGCCGTCCGCCGCGAAGGCATCCTTGGAGTTGGCCTTGGCCAGTTCCGCGAAATCCTTGCCCTCGCTGAGTTGCCGCGCGAGATCCTCGGCCAAGGCCAACTGGGACTCGGGGGTCGCCGCCGGATGATCAGGGTCGCCTGCGGGGATGAAAATTTTCTGGAAGGTCACGACATCTTTGGTGACGTCGCGGAAGTTCTTTTTCACCTCGTTGTATTCCTTCTGGATTTCATTGGGCAGCGGCGGTGGCGCTTCCGAAAATTGCCGGCTCCGCATGGCCTGCACCACGAGCTTCTCATGGGTCATTTCGCGGTAGCCTTCCATCGTCAGGCGGCTGCGCTTCAGTTCTTCCCGGAATTTCGCTTCGTTCCCGTTATAAAGAGTCTGGATCTGGCGCTTGATTTCATCATCGACCACGGTCGGCTTGATCGTGGCTCCCATCTGCTTGAACTCGTCGAGGATGATCTGGCGGTCGATCAGCTCTTGGAGGATGTTGTCCTTGGCCTCTTTGAATTTCGCCTCGAACTGCGGTCCGCGGCGGGGGTACTGCGTGACGAGCTGCGCGTAAACCGGCGCGAGCATGAAGGACACCTGGTTCTTGGTAACGACGTGGCCGTTGACCTTGGCGGCGATGCCATTGACCTCGATCGGACCGGACGGCATGCGCGGCGCTTCCCGGGGGGGAGCGGGCGGCGGGGCTGGTTCTTCCGGGGCCGCGACGGCCGAAAATCCGCCGGCGACCAAAAGCGATGTGACGAAAAACGAACTTGGAGAAATCATGCGGATCAAAAGTTTTGCAGCAGCGCCGCGACTTCCGCAGCTTTCCCTGAGGGTCCGCGGATTGCAAGCGGGGAAAGCGGGCCGATTATTCGGATTGATTCCCGTTTTGTAGCGATGGCAGGGCGGGAACTTGTCTTTGAGACTCCATATTGACAAAGCCGCCGAGAACGTTATCATTGGACGTTATCATGCGAACCATCGTGGATATTCCGGACAATCAGCTTGCGGCCTTGGGCGAGCTTTGCGAGCGCGAGCGAATTTCGAGGGCGGAGGCGGTGCGTCGCGCCTTGGGGGCAATGCTCGCTTTGGAGAAACCCCGTAACCGGGAGAAATCCTTCGGCAAATGGAGCCAACAGGGCGATAGCCATGGCATGGTCAGGAAACTGCGGGAGGAATGGTCCCGATGAAGGCGGTTTTCGACAGCGATGTGCTGATCGACTATCTTCAAGGCGTTTCAGCAGCCCGTCAGGAGCTCGAACGCTACGATCAGCCGCTTTATTCGATCATCTCCCTGATGGAATTGCTTGTTGGGGCCCGCACCGCGACCGAACGCGAGGCCGCGGAAGCCCTGCTGTCCACGCTGGAGCGGGTGGATCTAACAGAAAAAGTCGCGCGCCGGGCTGTGGAACTGCGGCAGTCGTTGCGCCTGCAACTCCCCGACGCCATTGTTCTTGCCTCAGCCGACATCGAAGGCTGCATCCTGGTCACACGAAATGTCCGCGATTTCCCGGCAACTGATCCACGGGTGCGGTTTCCTTACACGGTTTGATGAGAGACCTTGCCGGGTGCCATTTTTAGTGGTAATTAAATTGCCATGAGTATTTCCATCACTCTTGGCAAGGCGGGTCGCTTGGTGGTTCCCAAGTCGATCCGCGACAGTCTCGGCCTGCGCGAGGGCAGCCGCCTCAAACTTGAGGTGCAAGGCGGCACCCTACAAGCGATGCCCGAACCCGATCCGGTGCAGATCACCCTCAAAAATGGTCTTCCCGTCATCCAAGGTGGCACCCTTTTGAAGCGCGGTGACATCGTCGGGGCGATCAAGGCGGACCGCGAAGGCCGTGACGAACGGCTCGCTTCGAAACGGAAATGAAATCCGCACTCGATAGCTCGATCATTGTCTCCGCTCTCTGCTCCGGAGATCCCGATCACGAGGCCTGCCGCAAGGTGCTGCTGGCGGGCCGACATTCCATTTTCAACCACGCGCTAACCGAAACCTTCAGCACCCTCACGGGCGGACGCATGGGATTCCGCGTGCCTACCTCAGATGCTGCCAATCTGCTCCGCCAACATGTGCTGCCGAAACTCCGCAGTGCCACACTCGACGCGGACGACCTCCTCGCCGCCTTTGATGAAGCCGAAGCCCGCGGAGTTCGTGGCGGGGCTATTTATGACTACCTCCACCTCTTTGCCGCGCGAAAAAGCGGCGCCAAACGTTTCTTCACCCTCAATCTGAGCGATTTCCTCTCATTCCATCGCCCCGGCGACCCAGAGGTGTTGGCCCCGTGATTTTGTCGCCGCGTTCAACAGGGTTTTATAACCGCGGATCTCAGAAATTTCGCAACATCTCAGTCGCTTCCTTCAGCTTACCTTCAGGGCTACCAGCGGCGAGGCGGGGAAAGCGCCTGCCTTCGAGGAGGATGTAGTCACCATTGCGGTGAAGCATGAGGCGCAGGCCCTGGATTTCGACCGAGGCAATCCCCGCCTCGGCCGCCAGGGATTTGATGCGGGTGATCTCGATGAGCCGGGCGGCGGCCTCAGGGATCCGGCCAAAACGATCGCGCCAGGATTTTTCCAATTCATCCAGTGCCCGGGGTGTTCCGGCTTCCGAAATTTCACGGTAGGCCGTGATCCTCAGCTTGGGCTCCGCGAGCCATCCGGTGGGCAAAAATGCGGGCAAAAGATCCGGCCGGCCCTCGCGGGCATACGCGGTTTCGCTGAAGCAGATGAAATCCGCCTTGAAGCTGCTTTCGCCCCGCGGCGCGTCCTTGCGACCCTTGAGGCGGTCCACCGATTGCCGCAACAACTGGCAATACAACTCGAAGCCGATCTGCGAAATGTGCCCCGACTGCCGCGTCCCGAGCAGATTTCCCGCGCCGCGGATTTCGAGATCCTTCATCGCGATTTTGAAGCCGGAGCCAAGCGCGGTGTATTCCTTGATGGCATTGATCCGTTTGCGCGCGTCGCCGGCCGTCATCATGTCGCGCGGCAACAGCAGGATCGCATAGGCCTTCTCCCCCGCCCGCCCGACACGACCGCGGAGCTGATAGAGATCCGCCAAACCAAAGCGGTCGGCACGGTCGATGAGGATCGTGTTCGCGTTGGGAATGTCGATGCCGGTCTCGATGATCGTCGTCGCGAGCAGGACATCCGCTTCGCCTTTGACGAACTTGTGCATGACGATTTCAAGGTCGTCCTTATCCATCTGGCCATGACCTGTTAGAACGCGGGCCTCGGGCACCAGCTCGCGGATTTTCGAGGCCATCATGTCGATGGTCTTCACCCGGTTGTGCAGGAAAAACACCTGTCCGCCGCGCTTCATCTCCCGGCGGATCGCATCGCGGATGATTCGCTCGTCATACGCGCAAACCGTCGTCGCAACGGGTATCCGGTTCGGCGGTGGGGTGTCGATGGTGGACATGTCGCGCGCGCCCATCAACGCCAT
The DNA here is from genome assembly GCA_031371445.1 of Akkermansiaceae bacterium. Taxonomy (GTDB): domain Bacteria; phylum Verrucomicrobiota; class Verrucomicrobiia; order Verrucomicrobiales; family Akkermansiaceae; genus Luteolibacter. The sequence continues at coordinate 20,607 of JANMJQ010000128.1, read as the reverse complement.
GTAAAGCGTGCGCGGGATCGGCGTTGCGGACAGTGTCAGGACATCGACCTGCCGGAAGAGCTGCTTGAACTTTTCCTTATGCGCGACACCGAAGCGCTGCTCTTCATCGACGACGACGAGGCCAAGGTCCTTGAATTTCACATCCCCGGAAATGAGGCGATGCGTGCCGATAACGAGGTCCACGGAACCATCCGCAAGGCCGGCGATGGTGTCACGGATTTCACTGGGGGAGCGGAAGCGGTTGAGCAAATCGATGCGGATCGGATAATCCGACATCCGTTCGCGGAAGGTGCGCCAATGTTGTTCGGCAAGCACGGTGGTGGGCACAAGGATCGCGACTTGTTTGCCGCCGGTGATCGCTTTGAAGGCAGCACGGATGGCGACCTCGGTTTTGCCGAAGCCGACATCGCCGCAGACCAGGCGGTCCATCGGGCGCGGCGATTCGAGATCGAGCTTCGCTTCGTCAATCGCGCGGCGCTGGTCGGTGGTTTCGGTGAAATGGAACGAACGCTCGAACTCCCACATCCATCGCGTATCCGGCGGATGTGCGAAGCCTTCCTCGGCCTGTCGCTCGGCCTGCACGCGCAGCAACTGCGCGGCGTAGTCGAGGATCGACGTCTCGGCGGCCTTGCGCGCGTTTTTCCAACCCGCGCCGCCGAGCTTGTTGAGCTCCGGAGTTTTGCCACCAAGACCGACATATTTTCCAACGAGGTGCGCTTGCTCCAAAGGCACGCCTAGCAGCGAACCATCGCGGTATTCGAGAACCAGTTCCTCGCCTTCATCACCCTGTTGGATGCCTCGGAATTTCGCGACGCCGTATTCGTAGTGCACGACGAGGTCGCCTTCCTCCATCTCATCCACCGTCGCCCGCGCACGCGCAGCCCGGGCTTTGTCCAACAGCGAACGCCGCGGCGTGCCCGTTCGATAACGGCCGAACAACTCCGCCGACGACAACACCACGAGGCGGCACACAGGCACGGTGAAGCCTGCCAGCAACTCGCCTCTAACAGAAGTGATGCCGAGATCACGGACGAGATCTTTGCCCGCGAGTTCGGCGAAACGCTCTTCCTCACCTTTGTTGCCGAAGACCATGCCGATGTCCCAGCCGTCGCGTTTCCAGTCGTTGAGTTGCTTGAAAAAATGATCGCGCCGAGCTTCTTCCAAAACGAAGTCACCGGCCTCGAAAGTCCCCAGCGGACTGCCAAAACAGGCCAACGTGAAATCTTCCTCGCTGTTGTATTCCGCGGCATCGGCGAGGATGCGCACATCGGGCCTTTCGATTTCCGAGCCAAATGAAATGATCAGGTCATCCTTCCGCCGATAGTCAGCGACCGTTGCTTCGGAGGAAGGCTCCGCCAGCAGGAAATCGGCTTCTATCAGTTTTCCCGTTGAAGCCTGCGAATCCAAATCGAACTCGCGGATGGACTCCAGATCGGTGTCGAAAAATTCCAAGCGCAGCGGTTTCGCGGCCTGCCACGCGAAGACATCGAGAATACCACCGCGCACCGCGAACTGGCCGCGCGAGGTGACCGTGGTGGCGCGTTCGTAGCCGTGAACTGTTAGAGATTTCGCGAGCGCTTCAGGATCCAGCGGCGTGCCGGGTTTCAATGGCGTCCTACTGGCCCGCAACGCGCCGGGTGATGGTGCTTTCCCCGCAAAGGCATCGCTGTCGCAAACCACCACGCAGCGTTCCGACCGCGCGAGGATTTCCAACACCGCGAACCATTCCGCCGCGGACTCAGGGTCGGCAATTGTTCCGTCGCCCGTTTCCACCGGACCTTCCGGCAACACCACCGCAGTCACGCCCCACAAGTCCAGTTCGGAGGCCAAGCGCTCGCGATGCCGCGGCATGTCACAAACCAACCACAGCCGCGACTTGCCGTTGTGGGCAGCGGCGCTCGCGACGACGGCTGCCAGAAAGGCATGGGCCGCGTCCGCTGAGTGGTCGAGCACGACTTCGCGGTCACCATTGGCAAGCGGTGCCAGGCGCGCGGAAAATTCGGGGTGATTGGCAGCGAGGCGGATCCAGCCCCGCGCCGGGTCGTCCTTACGGGACACGTGCGAGCCTTACGGGCGATTTGGCAATGCCGCAAGTGGTTCTTCTGGAGCGCTGGTCTTCAGACCGGCAGCAAGGAGTTGTAGCGGCCGTCTGTGACCGCCGCTGATTGTAAAGGCCCGCAGTTAACACGTTTGCAAGGATTGCGCCCATCAGCCCACCGACCTCTGAGACTGAACTATGAGTCACCGGCGCTCATAGAGACGCCGCTACAAGTTATAGCAGAGCGGCGCTTCCGCCATTTCAAGACGCCGAAACCTGCGAACGCGATTACCAGCAAACCCAATCCACACGCACCGGCGATCCATGAGCGGGGAATCGGGATGGTGCCTTTGAACTGGATGACCACCGGCTTCCTCACGGCTTGGGCGAGTGGAAATTCCCAGATCAGGGTTTTACCATCGTCTTCGACCCGGGTCGCGTTGTTGGCATCGGACGAAATCGGCAGATGCAGGATATAAACGAGGTTGTGGTCCGCGAATTTCGAGGGGGACATAAACACGGCTCCCGGTATTGCGAGGCCCGGGCTTACCGTCCTTGATAATTCCACATGCCGTCCGTGCATGTTGACCAGGAAATCGCCGGCTAATTTTGAAACCACAGGCGGTATTGTTTTCGTTTCTCCGGGTGGTGAAATGGTGGCCAGATCCTTCGCCGAATCGAAGGCACCGGCAACGTGGACATTCAGCCTGTCACCCACTGCGGTGACTTCCCCGACCGGGGATTTGATATCAGGGCTGCTTGTGAGAAAATCACCGATCATTTTCCGCAGACCATCCGCCCCGCCCTGGAACTTCGCGGCGGACGCGGGAAACGAGTAGCTGAAATCGGCACGGCCGCTGCCATCCGCATTGAGCCAGTATTCCTCCCGGCCGTCGATGCACGAAACAAGCAGGCAAGCTGTTAGAAAAACAAGCGCGCGGATGAAGTGGCGGTAGCGTGTTATCACATCTGTTGCTGCGCGCTGCGCATGAGGATGTCGCCCACTTCGACATGCGGCGGTGCTTCGAGGATGGTAAGGATGGCCCATGCCACGTCGCGGGCTTCCAACATTTTCATCGCGGCCTTGGTCTGGACCAGGGACTCTTCGCGGCCACGGAAATATTGGTCCAACAGCGGCGTGTCCACGAAGCCCGGCGATACACAGGCGACTTGCACCGGTGAACCCGCGGCTTTCAACTCGGCGCGCAAGGCATCGGTGATCGCTCTAACAGCAAATTTCGTCGGTGCATAAAATCCACCGGTCGGTGGCACGCGATGGCCGCTCATGGACGAGACATTGACGATCCGCCCGCCGCCCGCAGGGAAATGCTTGAGCGAGAGCCGGCAACACAGGGCGAGGGCCATGACGTTGACGCGCCACATTTCCTCCCAGTCGGCGGGGTTACCATCGGTGATGCGCGAGAGATAGGCGACGCCGGCACAGTTGACGAGGGCATCGATTTTTCCCAATCCCGCGAAAGCCGCGGAGACTTGTTCGCGCTGGGTGAGATCGGCGACGACGGGTGACACGTATTCGGAAAGCGCCGCGGGCCGGCGGGTCACACCGAGGACGTTGGCCCCGCGCTCGACCAGCATTTCGCAAAGCGCCTGGCCGATGCCACTTGAGGCTCCGGTGACAAGCAGCGTTTTGCCTTCCAGCGATGTCATGCCGTCACCGTGCCATGACTGACCGGCGAGGGCAATGCCCGGAACAAGCCGGGGAGATCGGGCAGGTCGGAGGCCGAACGCGCGCGCTGGGACGAAATGATTTTGCCGTCGCGGAACAGGAAGGCACCGGGCATTTGCAAACCGTCACCCGCAAGGTGGCCAACGCCACAACCCTTGAACAGCGACATCAGCCCGCGCCACCAAACCCGCGGGCCGAACAATTCGAGGAAGCCGCCCTTGCCCAGGCCGAACGCGCGATACAATTCGCAACGCGGGTCGGCAATGCGGGCCACCTCATCGCCGCGCTGGCCGAGATAGCGCGTTTCCCTGCCGCTTTGCAGCATGTGGACCAAGACCAACTCCGCTCCATGCGTGATGGCCTCGCGCTGGATGTCCTCAAGTTCACGCAGGATCTGGCGGGTGAAGGTGCAGCCGAAGTGGCGCAGGAAAACGAGGGCCAGCAGCTTGTGCCTCGACGCATCGGCCAAGCTGCGTCCGTCGGAAAGCTGATAGATTTCGGCGGCTTCGGAAATTCCCAAAGGCGTCGATCTCGTCGGCGGGACTCCAAGATGCGCGCGGACGCAGGTCCATAACATCGCGGCATAGGGAAACCACCAAACCAGGTGATCCACCACCATCATCCACAACGAAGCGGACCGGACCTCACCGCGCGCCAAGGCGACACTGAATCCAATAATGCCCATTGTGAATTTCGCGAAGCCTAACAGAATGACCTGCCAATTGTGGATAGGATCGCGTGCCGCAATGATGAACGCGCAACCCAATCCACCCATGAGGACTCCGAAGCCCTGCCACATCAGCGGGTGATTGGGTCGCGCCACGCCCGCCCAATCGAACCATTGCCCCGGCCAGCCGATGGCCCACACGGCGAAGAGCAGGTGGAAAAACCCCGCTGCAAGCAGGACCTTCCGCATCCAACACGGTGTGGTGCAGCGACCGCTCGCGCAGGACTGTGACATGCCGCATCTTAACCACCATCCGCTTGCGCGCAACGGCCGGATTTCGTTTGGAAGCAGTTTGAAAAATGAAAAGAGGCGGACTGAAGTTCCGCGCTCCAATTCCTATCCACGATCTACGATCCACGATCTCTTCCTTCCCAACAAGCGGACTAAAGTCCGCGCTCCAATTTTCAGCCCTTCAGTCCGGCGATGAAATCCGTGAAAAATTCCGCACCCTCGCGCAGGTCGTCGATGCGGATGAACTCGTCCACGGTATGCGCCTGATCGATCGAGCCGGGGCCGATGCAGACCGCCGGGATGCCGCCATTCGACAGGTGGGCCGCGTCGGAAAACCATGGAGCGCCCGCCAGTGCCACATTGGCGCGCGTCTCTAACAGTTTTCGGATCATCGGATGCGTGGCATCGGTTTCCATCGGTGGATTTTCGTGTTCGTTGACGATCTTCACCGGCAGCGCGTGGTATTCGATCGTCTCGGCCAGCAACGCCAAAGCACCGCCCGCCTCGGCAAGCGCGGGCGTGATGCGGATGTCGATTTCCGCTTCGGCAAGGTCCGGGACGATGTTTGGCCGCGCGCCGCCGCGGATCATGCCGATGTTCAGGGTCGAGTGACCGAGCACCGGATGCACATAGGTCGCGAGCTTTGCGCCGAGATGGTGATCGAGTTGATCCAGCGAGCGCGTGAGTTTCAAAATCGCGTTCTCACCGCGTTCGGGTTGCGAACTGTGCGCGGCCTTGCCATGCGCGCGCAAGGTAGCCCACAACGAACCTTTGGTGACATGGACGACTTGCAACGATGTCGGCTCACCAACGAGCGCGAACACATACTCGTTGGCATAACGCTTCGCGAAATCCTTGGAACCCCATTGGCCCGACTCCTCGCCCATGAACGCTACGAAATCGACGGCCACCGGTAGATCCGCGAGCGCATCCCGGTTTTCATGCAGACCCCACAACATTGCCGCCATCGGCCCCTTGGTATCGGAGCTGCCACGACCCGTGATTTTCCCGTCATGAATCGCCCCGCCAAACGGCTCGACCGTCATGCCACCGACTCCAACGGTATCCAGGTGCGGCCCTAACAGAATACGGGGACGTCCATCGCGCGGCGCGAAACGGGCGATCAGGTTCGGCCTGCCGGGTTTGATTTCCTCGCAAACCACATCAGCGCCGATCGACTCCAGCCAACCTGTTAGAAACAGCGCCATCGCTTCCTCACCGCATTGGTCGGTGCCCGGGGAATTGTCGGGATTGACCGACGGGATGCGGACCAGTTGCTGCAGCAGCGAAACCACATCTTGGCTCATGCGGGGAGAATCGCTGGTGCCGCCCCATGAAGCAAGTAAGGAGGTTGGCCGCCCCTAAGGAGATGGGACGCCTACGTCCCATCAATTTGAATGGACGTAGGCGTCCATTCTCCTTATTGCGAGCGCTCGGGAAAATCCCTTTTCCAGCGGGTCAGCGCCGTTTTGATCTCCCCGGCCTCCCGGGTCGGGCTCAATTCCCACACCAGCGGGCAGTCCGCCGGGAAAAAGCGCAACAGCGCCGCGTAGTCCAGGGTCCCGCTGAACGGCGTGCGGTGGTCGCGGGCGGGCCATTGGACGTCGTGAACATGGCCGCCGATGAGATGCGGTGAAATTCGTTCCAGCCATTCCAGGTGATCTAACAGCCCGAGGTTGTGCTTCAACTGCACATGCCCGAAGTCGTGCCAGTAACCGACACCCGGATGATCCTTGAAATGGTCCTGCAAGGCCAGCATCTCGCGCTCGGTGGGCATGTCTTCGAATTTCGAACGCGACTCGACCGCAAGCATGACGCCCACTTCCGCAGCGCGTTCCGCGATCTTTTCCAAGGCTTCGATCGCGCGATGAAAATAAAGAGGCCCCACCTTTTCCCGCTTCTTCACGAATGAAATTTTCTCCGCCACGTATTCCGGCGAATGCTGCCCGCCCGCGGCAATCATCTCCGTCAACGGCTTCGTCCATTTCGAGGATTTCATCGGCACCGAGCCCATGTGCAGCACCAGATACCGCGCCTTGAATTCCGCCGCGAGATCCAGGCTGCGGAGTGTCATGTCGAGCGCGCGCTGGCGATCGAAGGGCCGGTGCGAGGTGAACTCATAGGCATCCGGTGCATCGATCATCACCTCAACCGGCGAGGGAAAATAATTGTGGACTCCGGAGCATACGAACAAGCCGCGCTCATAGGCTTTCTTGATGCCAGGCAGCTTCGCGATGGTCATCCCGTGAGAGAGCTCGATGTTGGAAAACCCAAGCCCGACGATTTCCTCGATCATCGCCTCGCCATCCGTGTGGCGGCTGTTGTTCCAGCAGGTGGAGAAAGAAAGCATGGAGAAAGAATCCAGAGACCAGAACCCAGAGTCCAGAGAAGACTCCTCTTGTCTGGTATCTGGTCTCTGTTTTCTGGTCTCTGACGGAAATGCCTCTACCAAAAAGGCTCCCCCGTGAGGAGGAGCCTTTGACTCGAGTCGGGTTGTTCTGACAATGGCCGGCTGAAGGTCTTGAAACGCCCGCTCTCCCTTGGGTGACGGGGAGCGGGTGTGCCAAGAGGATCAGATGCGGAACTGCCAGAGCGTTTCGGATTCACGGTCTCGCCAGGCGGGCCGGCGGGACATGGGATCTTGCAGGGTCCGGACCATCTTGCGGCCGCCGGTGTTGAGGAAGGACTCGCAGCCGATGGTGACGACGAAGGAAACTAAAGTGGTGCCCCCCTTCCCGCAACCGGAGCGAGGTGACTTTTTCGGCAAATTCATCGGTCTAGAACGGCGTGAGCCCCCCGGAAATCACGATTCTCTTTGCCAATGAGCCCCGATTTTGGCATTCTGGATAGAGACTGTCGCCTTTTCCTTAGTATTTCCCCTCTAAGGGCGTTTCTCCAAATTCGCATGAGCCCCGACCGAATCCACATCCGCGCGACCTGGAAGAGGTTCCGCCAAGTGGTTAATTTGTTGCTTAAATCGCCGGATCACGGACGCAAAGCGATGGTCTGCGCCGCGAGCATGGTCGGACTAATTTTCGCGATCAACGGGCTGAATGTTTTCAACAGCTACGTGGGCCGCTATTTCATGTCGGCCATCGAACGGCGGCAAATGCTGATGTTCGAACGTTACGCGCTATACTACGTCCTGGTGTTTGTGACTTCGACCGTAGTTGTCGTGCTCTACCGCTATGTAGAGGAGTATTTCGGGATCTTGTGGCGCGAACAACTGACCCGCGAGTTGACGAACCGTTACTTGAACAACCGCACCTATCACCGTCTCGATACTTCGTCCGGTATCGCCAATCCCGATCAACGGATCTCCGACGATGTGCGCGCATTCACCACGACGACGCTTTCGTTCACTTTGCTGATCGTCAACGGATCGGTCACCGCAGTGCTGTTCTCTGGCGTGCTGTGGAGCATCAGTCCCAGGCTCTTTATCGTTGCGGTGATCTATGCAAGCGGCGGCACGGTGATGGCGATTCTGTTAGGAAAGCCATTGATCGGGCTCAACTACAACCAGCTCGACATGGAAGCCAACTTCCGCTCCGACCTGATCCATGTGCGGGAGAATTCCGAATCGATCGCCCTTGCCCACCGCGAAGGCCGCTTCAGGGCGCGCCTGGGCAAACGCCTCGATGCGCTGGTGGCAAATTACCGCAAGATCATCCGTACAAATCGGGCGCTCGGGTTTTTCACCAATGGTTACAATTATTTCATCCAAATCATTCCCGCCCTGATCATCGCGCCGATGTTCATCGCCGGAAACGAGGAGTTCGGTGTCATCACGCAATCGGCCATGGCATTCGCTACCTTGCTGGGATCGTTCTCGCTCATCGTCACGCAATTCCAGTCAATCTCCGCATTCACGGCGGTCACCGCCCGGCTGCACAGCTTGAGCGACGCCATCGTCAAAGCGCATGCCTTGCCCCCCTGCTCCATCACCACCGAGGAAACCGGCGACCGCGTCGTCTTTACGGACGTCACATTGAGATCGGCCGACAAAACGCGCTTGCTGATCGCTGACCTCGATCTCGAAATCCAACGCGGGTCCCGCTGGCTCGTCACCGCGAAGGACGATGCGCAAAAGGTGGCGATGTTCCGTGCGACCGCGGGAGTTTGGGAATGTGGCAATGGATCGGTGCTGCGGCCCGATCTCGATGACATCCTATTCCTGCCAGAGCGACCCTACATGCCGCCGGGAACGCTTCGCGAGGTGTTGTTGCGCACCGGCATGGAAGCGGTCACCTCTGACGAGACGATCCACGAGGCTCTCGCAAAGCTGGGCATCGACGACATCGTCGCACGCTCCGGCGGCTTGGATAGCGAGCAGGATTGGGACGACCTTTTTTCCATTGGCGAGCAGCACTTGGTATCCGTGGCACGGATCTTCCTCGCCAAGCCCTGCTTCGTTTTCCTCGACCGGCCCGGAAGCTCGCTGCCCTCCAAACAGATTTCAAAGATCCTCGACGAGCTTCGTTCCCAAAACACCGGAGTGGTGATCTTTGCAAAAAACGGCGAATCCCATCTTCATTACGACGCCCACCTGGACATCCGATCCGACGGCAGTTGGGAAGTCCTCGGCGAACGCGGGGCTGTGAGTTTGTCGAATCCGGCGGCGTGATCTGTTAGAGGTTGTAGCGTCGGTCTGTGACCGTCGCTGTTGGGATCCACCGGCGCTCATAGAGTCGCCGCTACATTGCTTGTTGTAGCGTCGGTCTGTGACCGTCGCTGTTGGGATCCACCGGCGCTCATAGAGTCGCCGCTACATTGCTCATAGCGGCGATACGCCGAGCGTGACTTCGATCTGATGCACCCGCCCGTCGTCGACAAAAGGCCAGCGCGCCATTGAATCGCTGGGGGCCAACGATTTCCCATCCACCGTCACACCGGTAACCGCTGCAGCATTTCCACCACTAACCGTCACTTGGATTCGGTGCAGCGTGGTCCCTTTCAAAGGCCGGTATTCAACGGAGAAGCCGACCCAATCGTCGGGAATCCGTGGATCGAGCAGCACCGTGTTGCCATCTTCCATGCGCAAGCCGAGCACGGATTCAACCGCGACACGGAACATCCAGCCCGCCGATCCGGTATACCAGGTCCAGCCACCACGGCCGACATGGGGAGCCGCGCCATAAATGTCGGCCGCCACGACGTAGGGCTCGACCTGATAGAGAGCGACTGCGTTGGCATCGCGCGAATGCCAGATGGGGCTGAGGCGTTGCAGCAGTTTTGCGGCCTCGTCGCGGCGGCCCGCTTCGGCCATCGCGCGGACCACCCAGCAGGCGGCATGCGTGTATTGGCCGCCGTTTTCGCGGACTCCGGCGACGTAGCCTTTGATGTAACCGGGATCGTGCGGCGTGTTGACAAAGGGCGGATCCAACAAACGGATGATGTCATGCTCCGGATCGATCAATTCACGCTGCAACGAATCCAGCGCCATTGCGGCACGGTCGGGCGGCGCTGCCTTTGAAATGACCGCCCAGGCCTGCGCCAGGGCATCGATCCGGCATTCGTCATCCGTGTGGGTGCCCAGCGGCGTCCCATCGTCGTAATAAGCGCGGCGATACCATTCACCATCCCAGCCGGTGGAATTGATCGCAATGAGCAACTTGCTACGATAAGCCTCGTAGTTCGCGGCGCGCGTGTTTTCACCCCGTGCTTTGCAGAGCGGAATCCAGCGGTTGAGAATCGTATACAGGAAAAACGCCATCCACACGCTCTCGCCCCGGCCCTCGCGGCCGACCCGGCTCATCCCGTCATTCCAGTCGCCAATGCCCATCAGCGGCAACCCATGCGCGCCCGCTGTCAGCGAACGGTCAATGGACAGGCAGCAATGTTCGAACACCGTGGCGCCGTTGGCCGATCGCTCCGGCTTCATATACTCCTCGTCCTCGCCTGGCTTCAACAGCGGGCCCCCGATGAATGAACGGGATTCCCCCAGCACGGACTCATCGCCGGTGACCTCGAGATAATGATCTGTTAGATAGGGCAACCACAGCAAGTCGTCGGAAAACTTTGTCCGCATGCCGCGGTCCATCGGCGCGGGATGCCACCAATGGGTGACGTCGCCTTCGGGGAATTGCTGCGCCGCATGCAACAGGATTTGCGCGCGCATGATCTCCGGATGCAGCGCCGCCAATGCTCCGGAGTCCTGAAGTTGATCGCGGAATCCATAGGCGCCACCCGATTGGAAAAACGCGGTGCGTCCCCAAATGCGGCACGCGAGGTTCTGGTAGGTCAGCCAGCCGTTCACCATTAGATCCACTTCCGGCATTGGTGTTTTGATCTGCACGCGATCTAACAGGTCATGCCATTGGGCGTCGATTTCCTCATTCGCCGTACGCACCGCACCGGATTGGATGAAACGGGCGATGATCTTCTTTTCCTCCGCTTCCGACATCGCTTCTCCAAGGCCGATCACGATTTCGATTTCATCCCCGGGCGGCAGTTCGAATGAGATCTTTTCTGAAAAACAGGCATCGCGGCCGTAGCCCTTTTCGTTCTTCCACAAACCCGCCCATAAGGCGTCAGGGGCTGCGATTCCACCATCGCCGAAAAAGGCCGACGACGAGTTGTTGGAATCGCGCTCCAGAATTTCAGCGCCATGAATCGCGACAAAGGAAAATGCCCGCCCTCCCGCGAAGTCACCCGCGCGGGGATTCACCGCGTGTTGGATGCCATCGGGATCGGTCCAGGCAAGCACCGCGTGATGGCGATCCGGCGATGAACAAAGCGTGAGTTGCTGATACGCGGAAAACAACAACCGGCGCGCGGCCTTGCCGTGGTTTTTCAAGTGGACCGAGACGAGTTTCACGGGCGCGTCGATGGCAACGATCGTTTCAACCGTTTGGAAAATGCCATCCACCACTGACATGAAACGCGTTCTGCCAAAGCCATGCCGCACCGTGAACTCCGACCGCGGCGGACATGGCCCCGGCAACGGCGACCAACGTTCGCCGGAATGGCAATCCAACAGATAGAGGGCCTCGCAATAGGGATCGCGGATCGGATCGTTGGACCACGGCGTGAGGCGGTTTGCCTGGCTGTTGCGCGACCAAGTGCAGCTTGCTCCGGCTTCCGAAACGAGGCAGCCGAAATCCGGATTCGCGAGCACGTTCACCCACGGCATCGGAGGACGGCGGAGACGTCCGTTTTCAAGCGGCAGATGAATCACATACTCCCGTCCGTCAGCCGAGAAGCCGCCATAACTATTGGTGCATTGCAACGCTTCCTGCACGACAAAGGTATCATGTGCCGGCGCGGCGATGGATGCGGTGCGGCATGACGGCCTCTTCAACGCATCCGCGTGCATGATGTCAGCACCAACCACCAACTGCGCAGAAGCGAGCCACCACGTTGTTTCCTCGGCCGTCAAAGAGGCGGGATCTGTTAGGACAACCCCTTCCGGCAGGGTATCGCGCGTCGAAGCGTCCATCACGAACAAGCGCACCTGCAGGCCCAACGATTTCCAAAATGGCAAGGCGGCAAGCATATCCCGCGTCCCAGCCGCGTCCCAGCCCGTGGTGGCGATGACACGAATTTCTTCCCACGACAGCGGAAAGCGATGCACCGCGGCGCTTCCAACCAGTGTCTGGGGGACGGCACGATCTTCACGGCCCAATAACATTTTCCCGACCAGAGCTTGGTAACGAATCGCATCCGCGGCGCTGACGTTGAGTGCCTCCGCCCGCGATATGGCTGCCGCATTCGCATCTTCCAGCAACTTCTCCACCGCCCGGGGACTCCGGCAATTTCCGATGAGATCGAGCGCCGAATTTTCATCCGCCGCGGCACCTGTTAGAATCCATGCGGTCGCGGCGCCCTTGGCTGGGATTTTCAAGATGGATCGAAACGCCATCACTGGATCCAAGACGTTGCCAGTGCCTCCACCGAGTTCGCCGGGACGATCCATCGCCGCGGCATCGAAAGGCGAACGTCCGCGTCCGAGAAAGGTCGCGCGGTTGGTTTCCCACGAGAGATTCGCGTCATCGCCCACAAGGGTCTGTACCAGCCAGGGCCAGTGCTCGTTCATCCCCCGCGGGCGGCGGCGGGCCAGCAAAACATTTCCCTTCACCGACGTTTGCACGAACAGTTTTGAAAAGGCAGGGTGCCCGGCATCGCCCAGGGGATGGTTCAAGGCAATCTCCGCATAGGTCGTCAGTTCGATCTCACGGACGCGGTTGCTGCTGTTAGAGAGCGTGATTTTCCGGATTTCAACATCCCTGTCGGCGGCGATTCCAAACTCGATCGAAACTGTTAGATCGGGCAAATTTTTTTCGTCATCCGCGAGAACCCAGTCATTTCCTTCGCGAAGATATAGCATCGGCCCACAGGTAATGGGATCGGCCTCGGAGTAGCGTGTAAGCGCCACCCAATCGTGGAACAAACCGCCCTGCCCGCCGGGAAGAACATGACTGCGAAGCCTGCCATTGCTTAGAATCCGAAATCCCTTGGAAGCGGTCATGATCATGCGGGCGATTGTGGGTTTGTGCGAAGGGTGATGGTTGCCACGACCGGGACGGACGTCAGCGTGATGCACGAAGCATCCGCATCGACGTCGAGCGTTTCACCATTGGACGCGGTCACCGCTGCGATCCTTGTATTCGCGGGCAAGGGTGGCGACACGAAGAGACCGCCGGATGCGATGGTCAGTCCCGCGCCGATTTCGAAGTGAATCGTCCGATCGTCAGGCGCAAACATTTTGAAATCCAAGGCGCCGATGCGGATCCGCAATCCCCGCACGGAAAAGCCATTATCTTCCGAGATCCAGCGCCACGGCAGCCCTGATGCAAGCACCACGGCCTCCGTGCCTTCGCGTTCGCTGGCGATCATCGACGCCAGCGCGAGCATGTATTCCGCCGCGATCCAGGTGTGCGGCACGTCGCCCAAATGCCCGGGTGACCGGGGATCGCGCCAGGTAATTTCAGGCCACTGGTTCCACGCCAACGGTCGGCGGTCCGAGAGGAAAAACTCAAGCAGTTCGTGAGCGTCATCGCGTCTGCCAATTCTAACAAACGCACCAATGATGCGGATCTCATAAGCCGTGTAGTTCAACCACGACATCTCGCCACTGCGCTTTTTGCGGAAGTCAGAGAAGTACAGGTCGAACATCTTGCACACCGGGTCCGCAGGGAGATCGTCGGCGAAATCGAGTTGCGCAATCGCGTTCGCGGTCGCCGTCGGATCGAAGTCCGCCCACTCCACCGAGCCGGGGACGTAATTAATATTGCGCTCCTTGATGACACGTTGGATTGACACCATCACGGCCCGCAGAAACTTCTGCGCTTCCGCGTGCCAGCGCCGGGCATCGTCTTTCATCCCCATCGCGTCCGCCAATTCCGCGGCGGCTTCCAGGCCGCGGACGCCCCAGAAGTCATCCCAATACGAGTGAACCGGATGGGCGAGATAGCCCTCATGGCTGGCCGATTCAGGGAGCAGGCCTTCGTAGTGGATCAAGTCCGGCTTACTGAACTCTTCGGTCATGCATTCGCCGCGCAGGCAAATCAGATAGTCCGCGCCTTTTCTAACAGATGGCCACAACGTTTTGAGGAACGACAGATCTTCAGCCTGGCGATGAACCTCGCAAACAGCCCAGAGAAATTGCCCATGGCTGTCATTCTCCACCAACGGATCCACGCCTGTCTGATCGACCACCGCGGGGATATAGCCATCCTCACGTTGATAGGCCGCATACCAGAGGATGAAATCCCGGAGCACCGCAGGATGACCGGCCTTCGCCATCGCAGCGCCCATGATCACGCAGTCGCGGATCCACGAACGCGAATAACGCCGCGGCCCCGGATGCAACGCCGGACCGTCACGATTGATCAGGATATGGGCCGCCGCCGTGCGAAAACAGCGTATCGCAGTGCTTGCCGAGGCGGGAACATTCCACACGACCGGCGCGAGTATTTCATGCCAGCGTTCCAGGCATCGCTCGCGGCCACCCGTGGTATGATTGGCACCTTCATTGAAAAACGGCATCGATAGCGTCACCTCAAAGCATGGCACATCGGTCGGCATGTCCCATGCCAGCGCCGCGGAGCCTAAAGCCGATTCATCGTCGATGGACGTGCGCTCCGGCATCGTTCCCTTTGCCAGGAAATCAACAATCCCCTGTTCCTCGAATTCGGCGGCACCCCAAGTATCGGCCGGGCTATCGGTGGTAACCGCACGCCCCTGAAGATGAAAACCCTTCGCATCGCAACCGACCTTCCGTATCGGACTGCAACCTCCGATCTCACGGAATGACTGCCAGGGCGGAGTGACTTGAAAAGGCCGCGCCGCGACTGCGAGACGCAGGGCGGAACCGGACGGATTTTCCACGCTGTAAGTCACGTGCAGCACGGCATTTTTGCCTGTTCCCTCGACCCATGGCATGATGAGGAGCTTCATCCCTTCAAGCTCCCAGGTGACAACCGGCATCGGAGCGCCGCCATCTGTTAGAGAAACCGAGGTGGTTACGTCGGCCCATGTCAGCAGCTTCCCATCGTGAAACAGGAATGGTTCCAGAGAGAAGCCGGCCTCATCCGTTTCCAGCAAGCCCTCTTCATTCAACAACGCGCGGCGCCCGCCTTCAGGAGTGCCAACCGGCGTCCAGTAGGATTGCTCATGGCACCAATAACGCGGGAACCAGCCACGCGGATAATCGACTGCCACCGCATGAATGAAATCGGATGTCGTGTGGGAGAACGAATCGGGTTTCAGTTCCAGCGTGCACAAGGCAGCCATTTCCGCTTTCGCGAAGTTTATTCGGAGATGACGGGACTGCGCCAATGGTGCCGCGACGTGGGTGAGGCGGCCCTTTGCACAGGTCGCCCGGAATATCCTCCTCCACTCTTCGCCATCGTCGGAGATCTCGATATCGAACTCCCGCGGAGGCATCGCTTCGGGCCAATGCAGCACCAATCCGCCAAAGCGCAGCATCCGCCCGAAATCGACGCGCCATTGCGGCGACAAATCGCTCTTCCTTGCCCGCCAGCCCGTCGGTGAGCCTGTTAGAAAAACGGCTTTGGAAGGATAATTCGGTTGGCTGCTGGAGGCCTTGCAAGCTTTGGGTGCGTATAAGGTTTGATCCTCCACCGCGAAATCGCTGAACGACACGTTGCCCTTTCCCCCTTCGCTGGCTGCGATGACGAGCTCGATCGCACCCATGACTTTCGGCGGACCTCCGCCCTCGGGGCCCCATCCGAAGGGAAGATCGCGCTCGGTGATTTTCACCTCACGCCAATCGTCGCCGGCCACGAACGCCTCATCGAGATAACGCCAGGTATCAACACCCGCGGGATCGACGATCTTGAATTCGAAGCGGTTGACAGCACCACCGCCCTTCACCATGAAGCGGAACTCGAAGGTGGTTGGCAGTGCGAATTGGATTTCCTTCCTCATCCCCACGAAGCCTTTGCCCTCGTGGAAATCGTAGTCGAGGCGGACAGCCGCGCTTTTTGCCGGTCCGGTGTCACATGTTAGATGAGCTTCCGCAAAGCCCGATGCGAACACACCCCACGATTGCGGGTCATCGAATAACTGGGCGAAGATGTCGGATGCCATGAACGGGTTTCGCCAAGGCTAACCGCCAATTGCGGACACGCCAGAACAGAGTTATTCCGGGCATTGCGTTTTCCGGATCCGGGTTACATTTCGGCGATGCCGCGCCCCTGGACCTATTTGCTGCCTTTGCTGGGATTTCTGGGAGCTTGTGCCCACGCGCACGGCAACCGCCAGGTGGTATCGCCGAAAAATGGCTACACCGTCACGCGCAACCTCATCTACACCCCAGCGGGTTGGCCGGAAAAAATTCCCGCGGACCTCTATCGTCCGGCGACGCGAAAACCCGCCCCGGCCGTGCTCTTGATCCATGGTGGCGGATGGACAGGAGAGGACGGGCGATGGCAGATGGATTCGATCGCAGCCCAGCTCGCGAAGCGCGGTTACGTGGTCCTGAATGTCACTTACCGGCTCGCGCCAAAATACCGCTATCCCGCCCCCCTCGAAGACGTGCGCGAGGCCGTGAAATGGTTGCGTCTCCACGCGGACGAAAACGGCATTGATCCCTCGCGCATCGCCACCTTCGGCTATTCCGCCGGCGGTTACCTCGCATCTCTAACAGCCTACACCGGCGGCTCTGACATCCGCGCGGTCGTCAGCGGCGGTGCTCCCAGTGATTTGACATTCTACCGGGGTGGCTACCTAGTTCCGCAATTTCTCGGTGGAACGCAGCAACAGGTGCCGGAACGATTTTATGAAGCATCGCCGGTGAATTACATTTCACGCAGCAGTCCGCCGACGTTTGTTTATCACGCGGCGAACGATACGCTCGTGCCACCGGAGCACGCCTGGGCTGCCATTCAGGCCCTGGAAAAACACGGCGTCCCGCACGAGGTGTATTGGATCAAGGGACGCAACCACATCCCGGCCTTTCTGTTGCCCGCCAATGCCGTCAACCGGGCCATTGATTTTCTGGATCGCTGGATGTAGGGGCGATCACCGGTCGCCCCGAATACATTCGCAGTGAATTCAATTACGGTTGGATGGATGAATCCGGGGCGACCGGTGATCGCCCCTACGTTCGGGTTGCGCGGGCGCGGCAGGCTGCTACCGTCCCCGGCAGTACGCATGATCAGCCTCGCCCTCAAAATGCTTTTCGGTGACACCGCGAAGTATCTGATGCTCGTGGCGGGACTGTTTTTCGCGACCTTTCTCATCGTCCAGCAGGCATCCGTGTTTTGCGGCCTGATGCTATGGACGACGGCCACCTTGAAAAATGTCCCGGCACCCATCTTTGTCGTCGAGGAACGCGTGGACCAGGTCAACGAAACCAACGCCCTGCGCGATACCGACGTCGCCCGGGTCCGCTCCGTCTCGGCGGTGAGGTGGGCGATGCCGCTTTACTCGGGGATTCAACGGGTCCGGCTTGGCAATGGCGCTTTCAAAACAGCGCAACTGCTCGGGATCGATGCCGCATCGCTGGCCGGTGGGCCCGCAAGGATGATCGAGGGCAGCCTTGAGGACCTGCGGCTGCCCAACACCGTGGTGATCGACGAGCTCGCGACCGAACGCTTTTCCGAAAATCCGAAGGACCCGGCGAAGCGCGTGAAGATCGGCGATCGTTTCGAGATCAACGACGTCGAGGCACGCGTGGTCGGCATTTGCCAAGCGATGCGTTCGTTCACGGGCGGACCCTATGTGTGGACGACCTACGAGCGGGCACTGCAATACACGCCTTCATCCCGCAAGATGCTGACTGCCGTGATCGCAGCCCCGATGGCAGGACATACGCCGGAAGAGGCGGCAGCCGCGATTCACCGCGACACGGGCTTGCGGGCTTATGTGAACCGCAGCTTTGGCAAGGACGACAATGACTTCAACACTGCGACCGTGTGGTGGTATGTGAAAAACACCGGCATTCCCATTTCCTTTGGCACCACCGTCATCATCGGCTTTATCGTGGGCATCGCGATTGCCTGCCAAACCTTTTATGCCTTCGTGCTCGATAATTTGAAACATCTCGGCGCTCTCAAGGCAATGGGCATGTCGAACCGGCGGCTTGCTACGATGCTCATCGTACAATCGCTGACGGTCGGACTGATCGGCTTCGGCCTCGGGCTGTTGGCAACCTCCGGCTTCGCGATGGGAGCGCTCAAGAACGGCCAACCGCCGTTTTTCATGCCATGGCCCATCCCGGTGACCGCGTTTTGTGTAATCCAGTTGATTTGCATGGTGGCCGCGCTGATGGGAATCATCCGCCTGAGTCTTTACGAACCCGCGATGGTATTCCGTGCCTGACAACCCGACATGCCTGAGACCGGTCGTGGATGTTCGCGGCGTCGATAAGAGTTTCGGCGACGGGCCGGACAAGATCCACGTGCTCAAGAAGGTCCATTTGCAGGCATTCACCGGCGAAATCCTGATGTTGGTCGGTCCTTCCGGATGCGGGAAAACCACCTTGCTGAGCGCGCTCGCAGGCACCCTCAAGATCGACGCAGGAAACATCGATGTCTTTGGAAATACCTTGGAAACCATGTCCGGAGGGGCCTTGACCCGGTTCCGCGCGGAGAAAATCGGCTTTATTTTCCAGCAATTCAATTTGATACCGACCCTCAGCATCGCGGAGAATGTCGGCGTGCCGCTGTTGATCCAAGGCGCGTCGAACCGAACGGCGCTGATGAAAGCCCGCGAGGCGCTCGAAAAAGTCGGGCTTGGCAAGCGTTGGAAAGAACGCCCCGGCAAATTGTCCGGCGGCCAGCAACAGCGCGTATCGATCGCACGCGCGCTGGTCCACGAACCACCCTTGGTGATCTGCGACGAACCCACAGCTTCACTCGACGCGCAGAACGGCGAAATCGTTCTCGATCTTTTCAGCCAGGTCGCGCGCTCACCGGACCGTGCTGTCATTATCGTCACCCATGACAACCGGATCTTTTCCTATGCCGACCGCATTGCCCGCATGGATGATGGCGAAATCGTCGAGGTCAGGGAACAGGATCACACGGTTCAGCCGCACTTTATGCATGAGCATGCGATGGAAGAGATCGGAGATAGTGGATCGTAGATTGAAGTATAAGATTCTCTTCGCAACCCTCTTCCATTCCATCATCCCCTATCCCCTATCCACGATCTCTTCATGAACCTTCTTTCCCGAATCCTGCGCTTCGGCTCCATCGTTGCCGCGATCGCTGGAGTGGTTGCGATCATTCTGGTGTCGCAGACGCAGGCGAAACGCGAGTTGCCACCACCGGGCGATCCGCCGATCATGCCACCGGAAAAGCCGTTTGCACAAGCGGTGGCGGCGACGGGGATCCTTGAGGCGCTCAGTGAAAATGTGGCGATCGGAGTGCCGATGCCGGGCTTGGTCACCGAGGTCTTTGTGAAGGTCAACGATGCGGTGAAGAAGGGCGATCCCTTGTTCAAACTCGACGATCGGGATTTGCGTGCGGAGCAACTTTCAATCAAGGCCGAGAAGCAGGTTTCGCAAGCGCAGATCGCCGTCAACGAAGCGCAGTTCGCGAAATTGCAGGCACAACTCGCAAGACTCGATGCGGTGGAGGACAGCCGTGCCATCAGCCGGGACGAACTGGAGAACCGCAAGCAGGATGTAGCGATTTCACGGGCACAGGTCGCCGCTGCCGAAGCGTCCATGGCATCCTCGGACACCGCGCTCGAGCGGCTTGCGCTTCTGATCGAACGATTGACGGTTCGCGCGCCACGGGATGGCAACATCATCCAGCTCAACGTGCGTGCCGGCGAATATGCGGCTACATCACCGAAGAATCCGTCGATCATTTTAGGGGAAATCAACAAGCTGCAACTGCGGGCCGACGTCGACGAACAGAATGCAACCCGCATCCGGAATGGACAAAAGGCCTACGCCTATTTGAAGGGTGACCCGAGCGTTCAGTTCCCCCTCGAATTCATCCGGATCGAACCGTATGTCATCCCGAAAGTCTCACTAACAGGCTCCAGCACGGAGCGCGTTGATACCCGGGTGCTGCAGGTGATTTACTCGCTCGCCCGCCCGGCGGATCCGCCCTTATATGTCGGCCAACAGGTGGACGTTTTCATCGAGGCGCCCGACCGACCCAAGAAACCATGAAGCCGCGCCTTTTGCTTTTCCCTGCGATGCTGTTGCTTGCCTCCTGCAAGCTCGGTCCTGATTTCAATTTACCCGGCGCAACCGGCGGTTCGCATTGGAAGGAAGGCCAGGCGGTATCGGGAGCCCGATTGCCCGACGCGTGGTGGCGTTTGTTCAATGACCGGGAATTGAACCGTTTGGTCGAACGCGCACTGTCCGCCAACAACGATCTGGGAGCCGCCAAGGCCCGCGTGGATACAGCGAGGGCCTTGACCGGTATCGACCGCGCCCGCCTGTTTCCCAAGCTGGATCTAACAGCTTCGACATCTTATACCCGTAGTTCCGCCGAT
>JANMJQ010000123.1:0-16042 GCA_031371445.1 Akkermansiaceae bacterium | reverse complement strand
TGCGGTTGACTGGTCCGTCGCGGTGGATCCCGGCGCGCCTTCCATCAGCATGTCGCGGCTGAATTCGCTGGCGATGACGACCAGGGTGCGGTCGAGCATTTTCCGTTCCTCAAGATCGCGGATCAGGCGGGCGATGGGACGATCGATGTCCTGCTTGAGTTGCACCAGCCGCTCATGCCCGCTCTCGTGGGTGTCCCAGTGAACGAATGGAATGTATTCGGTGGTCACCTCGATGAAACGTGCTCCCGCTTCGGCCAGGCGTCGGGCAAGCAGGCAACCGCGGCCGAAGCGCCCGCTGCCATAGGCGTCGAGGACCTGTTTGGATTCCTTTGTTAGATCAAAGGCGTCCTTTTCTTTCGACCCTAGCAGGCGATGCGCGTTCTCGAGGGCGCGCAGCATGGACTCCTGTTGGAAATCGCTCATGAACGCGCGGTGCGGATTGCGATCCACGAGCTTGCGGTAAAGCGCGTAGCGATTCGAGAAGCGCCCGGCATCCATGCCTGCGGGTGGTCTAACAGAGCGGGCGGCCTCGTCGGGAAATGGCAGATTGAAGGGACCGAATTCCGAGCCGAAAAATCCGCCGGTGGTGAAGGCCTTGAGTTCTTCGCTTTCACCAATGCCTTCAAGCCGCTGCCCGATGTTGATGAAGGCCGGCATCACCGGATTTTTCGGACCCAACACCTTCGCCATCCATGCACCGATGTGCGGCGCGGCCACGGTCTGCGGAGGGACATAACCGGTGTGCCAATGATACTGATGCCGCGAATGAAGGATGCTGCCAAGGTCCGGCTGCACATGCGAGCGGATCAAGGTCGCGCGATCCATCAGCTTGGCAATTTCCTCCAGGCCCTCGCTGATTCTAACACCGTCGAGCGTGGTGGAAATCGATGGAAAGGTGCTGAGCACTTTCTCGATGGAGAGGCCTTGTTGAAATGGCTGGTAGGCTTTGGGATCGAAGGTTTCCGGGCCCGCCATGCCACCGGCCATCCACAGCAGGATGCAGCAATCCGCCTTGGCTTCCGGGTGCTTCACTTCATCTTCCGCGCGCGCCCGCGGCAGGCCGGACATGGCGGCGGCGAGGCTGGATGCCGACAACGCCTTGAGGAAAGTCCGGCGCGTGAGCTCGCGCTGCGGGGCACTTGCAGAATGAGGCAGATGAAAGGGATCGTTCATGGGTCGGGAAAATTATCGCACGAATTGGAACTCAGGCAGCATCAGCACCAGCCACAACAAATCCTCCACGGACTGCGGTGTCGGCTTCGTCCCGAGCGTCGCAACCAAACCGGCTTTCTCCTCGGCGGACGGAGCCCTGCCAAGTGCCCGCATGTAGATATCCTCCACCAAAAGAGCCGGGGTCGGTGTGGAAGCCGTGAGCTTGTTGGCTCCTTGCGTGAGGAGGCCGGCGAGGAGATCGCCGTTGGCGAGATCGATCGCTTCCAAGGTGGTGATGTTGTCAGGACGCATGCTGACGATCTGTTCGCGGTTGGGGCGGCCCAGCGCGCGCATCAGCAGGTTGGCGGGGACGAGTGAGGCGCGGACCATGGGAGCATTTCCCGATTGAAGTTTCGCCGCGAAATCGGGCATCCAGGCTGCCCATATATTTTGCTCGTTAATCACCTGGGCGGCTTGCCAGTCGTTGGGTGGGCGGGAAAATTTTCCGTCGGCGCCAGGCAGCGTGGGAGACCATTTCCACGACGAATCCGTGGCAATCATCACTTTTTTACCGTCCGCCAGTTCGATATGGGCCTCTAACAGAAAGCCGGCGGGATTCGGTGAAGTCGCACCATTCTTCGCCACGACCACCAAGGTGTTGCGACCTGCCTTGAGGTGCGAGAGATCCAGTTGCCGGGGAGCTGGCGGGCCAAACGGCTCCTTGGCGACCGACTCGCCGTTGAGGAAGATTTCCCCTTCGTTGTCGACACAGAAAGCCGCGCGCACGGACACGGGTGCCGATGGCAAATCGATGGCGGTGGCGAGCGTGATTTTTGCGTCGGGGGGGATCATGGATGCGGCCGCCTGCGACCAAATCCAGCGGGCGGTGAGTTGCCCTCCGGCCCCGGCGGATTTCCGGGGAATGCCGGGCGCGGTCTCCGCGGGTGCGGTGCCCGTCAGCGTCCACACCGCATCCAGGAACTCCTCGGCGGTCATTTTCTTCGCCACCGGGCCGCGGAACATCTTGTCGCTCGCGGGATCACCTGTCACCACGCTTGCCGATTGGTACGCCTGCGACTTGCCGATGAATGCGAGGGCTTTTTTTAAATCGTAGCCATCATTCACGAACTGGACCGCGAGGTAATCTAACAGGTCGGCATCCCACGGCGGGGTGCCCATGGAGTCGACCGGATGCACGATCCCGCGCCCCATCATGCGCTGCCAAAGCCGATTGACGATGGTGCGCGTGAAGCGCCCGTTGTCCTTGTGCGTCATCAACGCGGCAAGCTGCTTGAGACGCTCCGGTCGCGCGGCGGAAGCGTCCACCTGGCCGAGTTCAGGGAAAATCCACGAGGCCTTCGCCATCCGTCCGGTCGGCTTGTCACAGCGCTCGATTTCCAACGGCCGCTCTGAATAGATCGCCGCCAGTCCGTAGGCTTCATCCAGTTTCCATCGATCCACAAAACTGTCGTGGCATGACGCGCACTTCATGTTCAGGCCAAGAAAGGTTTGTGAAATCGATTGCGAGAACTGCACCTCGCGCGACTGGCTGGCATTCACGCTGCCGCGCCACTGGATGCCATCGATGAAGCCCTGTGAATTCGCATCAGGCGGAGCAAGCAGTTCGCGGGCAAACTGATCGTATGGCTTGTTCTCCTCCAGCGATTCATAAAGCCATGTCGTGATTTGCTTGCGGCCGCCGTCGATGTAGCCGGTGCCCTGGTAATCGTTGCGCAACAGATCATTCCAAAAGCTCAGCCAATGTTCCGCATAGTCCTCGTCGCGGGCCAGGGTGGCATCGATGAGTTTCGCGCGTTTTTTCGGATCCGTTGATCTCACAAAGGCGGCGATCGCTTTCGGCTCGGGCAGCAGGCCCGTCAAATCCAGCGACAAGCGGCGAATGAACGCCGCGTCGCCGAGAGGAGCAGGGCCCTGGATTTTATGGTCGGCGAAATAGCGGTCGATGATCCGGTCCACAGGATGCGCGCGCCCTTCCACGACCGGAGGCAGTTCCGGCAAACGGGGCTTCAGCGGCGGTTCATAAACGTTCTTGCCGAAGGTGAATCCCGGTTCCCATTTCAAGCCGCCATCGATCCATTCGCGGAGCACCGCAACTTCTTCCGGCTTGAGACGTTCGCCCTTGGGAGGCATGCGCTCGGTCTTGTCGCCGGATAGGACAAGGTCGATGAGCAGGCTATTAGCGGCCTTGCCCGGTTCAACCACAACGCCATCTTCCGAGCCCTTGAGCAACAGCTCGCGCGTGTTCATCGAAAGTCCGCCCTTCCGCGCATCCTCCAAATGACATTTTGCGCAATGCTCGCGGAGCACGGGCACCACCTGATGCGCGAAATCGACCTCAGCCTCGCACAAGCGGCTGAGCGAAAATAAAAGGATCGCAGGGCGAGTCAGTCTCATTTCGATGCAAGGGAACGCGGAGGAAGGATTACCACAGGGTCTTGTAACTCACGATATGCGGATTTCTTTCGTTCGCGACACTATTAATAAATGGAGGTGGAGTCACCGGTTGGCCCGATCTCCTCAAGCCCCGCGCATCAGCGAGATCTCCGCGAGGGAGATCAGCGCTTTATACAAGTCTTCGCGCGGCGCGGTCTTCAGATCTGCGACGGTCACAGCACGGTCCAGAGTGAACTTACCGGAACGCGTTCTCCGCAACGCACTGAGATGCGCCCCACAGCCGAGCTTGCCGCCGATGTCATGCGCGTAGGTCCGCACATAAAAACCCTTCGAACAGTTCACGATAAAATCCACTTCCGGCAACTCGACGCGCGTCACCTCATAGGATGTTATATGCACCTTGCGCGGCTCGCGTTCGATCTCGATGCCTTTGCGCGCCAGTTTGTAAAGCGGCACCCCGTCCTTCTTGATCGCGGAAACCATCGGTGGAATCTGTTCGAACGCGCCCATGAATACATCAAAGGCGCCGCGAATTTCCTCTGCGGAATAATTTCCAACCGGCTTCGTTTCCAAAACATCGCCTTGCCGGTCCTGGGTGCTGGTCGTCGCACCCAATGTGAGCGTGCCGACGTATTGCTTGTCCTCGCTCATCAGCAAGTCCTGGATCTTCGTCGCACGGCCAATGACGAGCATCAACAGGCCGGTCGCCATCGGATCGAGCGTGCCGCAGTGCCCGATTTTTTTCGTGTTCAAAGCGCGTCGTGCGATCGCCACAACATCGTGCGATGTCATGTCTTCCGCCTTGTCGATGAGCAGCACGCCACTGGGGCCCGCCGCATCCATAGGATTGTTTGCCATTATTATTGTTGGAAAATTAGAGTCCGGCTTCGTCGATGCGTCGCTGGATCGCCGCCATCACGAGCGGTTTCGCCTCTTCGAGCGGACCTTTCATGCGGAGGCCCGCGGCCAGCGCGTGTCCACCGCCGCCGAACTCGAGGGCGACTTTGCAAACATCGAGTCGCTTGTCCTTCGAGCGCATCGACACGCGGATTTTGCCATCCTCGAGCTCTTCGAAGAACACCGCCAGCAACACACCGCGGATGGCGCGGATGATGTCGATGAGACCCTCGCTGTCTTCCGGCATCAGCGCGAGATCGAGGCGAGTCTGGTCATGCAGCTCCCAAGTTGCGACCATGCCGTCTGCCGAAAGCTCCAGCGTGTTCAACAAGGCCCGCATCAACTCGACGCGGCGATACGGATAATTGTCATACGTCAGCGAATTCAACCATCCGATGTCCGCACCCCTTCGAATCAAATCCGCACCCATCTCATAGGTCGCCGCTGTGGTCGATGGATATTGAAATGAGCCGGTGTCAGTTGAAACCGCGACATAGATCGCATCGCGGCTTTCCGGGGGCATTGGCAAGCCCAGCGCAACGATAAGCTGATAGAGAATTTGCCCGGTGGCAGGGCTGGACGAATCGATGAGATTCAGATCGCCATACGCGGGGTTCGACTTGTGGTGGTCGATGTTAATCCAAAGCTTTGCCTTCGAAGCCGCATGCAGCGCGTTTTCCCCCATCCGCGGCTTGGCGGCGGTGTCGAGTGCGATGGCGATCTCCACATCAAATGGTTCAAGCGGTGGCTGCTCGATTTTTTGCGAACCGGGCATGAACGCGAGATTGTCGGGCAGGCCATCCTCGTTGATCAGGCGCACGGATTTTCCGGCTGCCATCAACGCGTAGCCCAGTGCCAGTTGTGAGCCGATCGCATCGCCGTCCGGCCGGACGTGGCTGATCAAAACGAACGACTGATGGTCGCGGATCACGTCGCCGATCGCGGCGAGCGTGGCGGTGAAATCATCGGATGGAATTTCGCTCATGGGGTGGAACCGCGGCGCGGGGGCGGATTCTTCCCGTGGTGGCCGGGGGCGCAAGGCAAAACGGAAAAAGAGGGTGCCGCCCCCCTGTAAGCCGGATTCTGTCCATCCCGCTCGCGCGGAACTGGACGGCCATTTCTCTCACCCCGCCGAAGCGGAGCGCCCCGCTTGCGCGGAGTGCGACTAATACCCGGGGCTAAACGGGCGGGCAGCCCTACCCCTGTTATGTCTTGCACCACGCGGGGTTTGCCGTGCCGCCTTGGTTGCCCTTGGCGCGGTGGGCTCTTACCCCACCTTTTCACCCTTACCCTACTTCGCCGAGGCTACGAAGGGCGGTTTGTTTTCTGCTGCACTTTCCGTCCAGGTCCCTCGCGGTTCCCGTCCCCCGCTTTCACGAGGCGCGCTGCCCTATGGTGTCCGGACTTTCCTCAACCGCCGCTTGCGCGGAAATTGCGACCGTCCGGGGAGCGGCCCGGTGAACCTGCGCCAGCCCCGCTCAATTTCCAATCAAAAACACATCCAGAAAAAACCAGCCGATCATCAGCACCCCGACGACGATCTTGAATCCCATGCCCGCCAGCGTGCCGACGACCGACCCCACGCCCGAAACCACCGCGGGCCGCGTTTCCTTTTTTGCGAAAAGGATCTCCGCCACGAAAGCGCCGATCAAGGGCCCAAGCAGCAAGCCGAAGGGCAGGAAAAACAATCCCACGACAGTGCCGATCAACGCACCCGCAGCGCCCCAGCGCGTGCCGCCGAACCATCGGGTGCCCGCCGCGCCGCTGACCATTTCGAAGGTTTGGGAAATGGCCATCAGCACCGCCAAGATCACGAACGACCACCAGCGGAGGCCCGACTCTTCGCCCAACATCAGGCGGTGCGCGATGGCGGCGATGAGGATGATCAAATGCCCGGGCAACACCGGCAGCACACAGCCGACCGCGCCCGCGATCAACAGGCACGCCGTAACCACCCACGCCGCGCCGGTGCCAACGCTTTGCCAGGCACCGCTTGATATGATGGAGTCCCACATGGCGGTAGATATTAAACAGGTTGACGAATGAGGCAACCAAAGCCCGCTCACTGGCACAAACTCTGCAAAAGTAGCTGGCTCCTTTGGGGTTGAGTTGCAGCGGACCCCGGATACTCTCCCGCGCGTCGACCCCATGAAGCTTCTCTCATTTTTCCAAACGCTGGCATTGCTGGCGGCTTTTTTCATCTCGCCGCTGTCCGCCCAGGCACCGGAGAGCGTCATGGTGGTGGAAGCCTACTCGGGGAAAATTCTGATCGCGACCAATTCCACGGCGAAGCGCCCGATCGCGAGCTTGAACAAAATCGCCACTGCCATCGTGGCCATCGACTGGGCTGCTGCGACTGGCACGGATATCGGCAATGTGGAAATCACCGTGCCGGAGACCATCAATCTGGTTGGCGGCCCGAACCCGATGAACCTGCAACCGGGCGACAAGTTGAATCTTCGCGATGCGCTTTATTCCGCTCTTCTCGGTTCTGACAATTTAGCGGCACTCGCAATTGCCGATCATGTGGGCCGCGAAATTCTCGCCCACCGCGGCAATAAGGGCGATCCGGTTGCGGGCTTTGTCGCCGAGATGAATGAGCTGGGCAAAACCATCGGCCTGACCGACACCCGCTTCGCAAATCCGCATGGCTTGGAACGCGAGGGAGCCAAAGCATTTTCCACCGCGGCTGACGTGGCCAGAATGTCGATGGTCGCCATGAAGCGAAATCCATTCACCTTCATCGCCCGCCAAACGACGCGCGAAGTTTCGGTCACCGGCCCGACCGGCAAGCGCAGTTACAAAGTGAAAAACACCAATGAACTCGCCGGCGAACCTGGCATCCTCGGTGTAAAAACTGGCACCACCAATGCAGCCGGACCTTGCGTGTCGGTGTGCATGGACCGCGAACCGCTAGTGCGCTTGAAGCCCGATGGCAGCAAAGGCGCGACACCGCGGCGCTTGATCGTGGTGGTGCTCAACAACCCGGATCGCTTCAACCGCGCCCGCGGGCTGATCCAACAAGGATGGGGAATCTACGATAGCTGGCTGGAAGGCGGCGCCACCATCACCGACCGCGACCGCGAAATCCTCAGCGTGAAAGACCCGCAGTAGATGAAGAGGTTGATTGTTGATTGTTGAGTGTCAGAACTCTCTCCTCTTCTTCTTCGCATCAGCCATTTCCAACTCTCAACAATCAACTATCAACACTCAACTTCTTGAAATGTCCTCCGACCCGTTGCTTCAACTTCTTCGCCGCAAGGCTCGCGTGACTGATCAGGAACTTGCCGACTTGCTATCGAGCGACCGTCAGTCGGTGGCCAAACGCATCGGTGCCTGGGAAAACGATGGCATCATCCTTGGCTATCATGCGGTGATTGATCCCGATGCTACCGGCGACACTTCGGTATCGGCCTTCATCGA
The DNA here is from genome assembly GCA_031371445.1 of Akkermansiaceae bacterium. Classification (GTDB taxonomy): domain Bacteria; phylum Verrucomicrobiota; class Verrucomicrobiia; order Verrucomicrobiales; family Akkermansiaceae; genus Luteolibacter. The sequence continues at coordinate 8,155 of JANMJQ010000123.1, read as the reverse complement.
AGTGAAACTCACACCGGAACGCGGCGGCGGCTTCGACCGGTTGGCGATGCGCATCGCGCGCTTCGATCAAGTGGTCTCCTGTTATCTCGCCAGCGGGGGTTACGATCTGATGGTCGTCGTCGAGGGCAGCGACCTGCGTGAAGTGGCGCGTTTCGTTTCGGAAAAATTGAGTTCGCTCGATGGCGTCATTTCAACTGCCACGCATTTCCGCCTCAAGACCTACAAGGAAAACGGTTTCCTTTTCGAACGGGACACTACGACGGAGCGCCTGGCGGTTTCTCCGTGAGATCCGCGGCGGGCAAAGGTTCGATATCCAACACCTCGGCCGGTCCTTCCAGCGGTGGCAAGCGCCGCGTGGTGATGCTAACCTGCAATGAGCTGCCTATCCCGGACAGCCCGGTGAAGCCACCGGTCACCGGCATGACACCCCGCGGGTGGTGGCTTACTCCCACTGCGATGTGTCCCGGTCCCACCCGTTTGCCGATCGAAGGATCGTACCCCGTCCATCCCCAATCGGGCAGATAGATTTCCGCCCACGCATGGGTCGAACCGCGGCCGACAACTGAATTCGCACTTTCCAAATAGCCGCTGACGAAGCGGGCCGGATAGCCCAGCGAGCGGCTCGTTTCAATCATCAGGACCGCCATGTCCCGACATGATCCGCTGCCAAGGCGCAGGGTTTCGGCCGGTGATTGCACACCCGGTTCTTCGCGCCGGTTGTAGCCGATGACGCGGTGGATCAAGATCACCAGGTCATCGAATATCGCCGCGGTTTGTCCGGGCTTTGGCGCAAGCCCCGTGCCGGAGAACCATCGCCGCAGCATGCTCACCTCCGGCGGATAAATGTACTGCAAATAAGGAGTCGCAACCAGTTGCTCGATTCCCGCGAGCGATGAGGGATGGGGAATGAAAATCGGTCGCAAGCCTTCCGTGGAAGCGGGTGGGACGCTGATCGTAAACTCGCTGTGGATATAAAGTTCGCTGGCAGGTTCCGCAAATTCGGCGAGCGCGATCGAGTTGTCCAACATGTCCCGGTGCCAATGGATGGTCGACTCCGGAACCGTTGTCAGGCTCATGGTGTTAAGCCGCACATCATGCCCTTCGCGGGGCCGCAGCACCAGGCGGTGCGGATGGAATTCCACCGCTTGGGAATAGGTATAGCGCGTCTCATGAACGAGGTGAATCTGTTCCCACGTCTCTGGCGGAGCGTCGAAGATTTTCATGAACGGCAGCGGTCAAAGCAGCGCGATCATTTCATTCCGCTGGAGCAGGCTGTCGCGCGTCACCGGAACGAAATTCGCATCCAAGCACTCGCATGTGGCATGACTACCAGTCAATACCGGATTTCCAAAGATCGTGCAAACCGCCGCATCCGCCGCGTCACGCCCGGTTGCAATTCTAACCAATCCGTTCAGCGGTGCAAGATGAGTGGGATCGAACACATACCACCAGCCATCGATGAACACCTCGAAACAGGCATGAAAATCCGGCGGCTGGAGCTGATAGGCATAACAGGTCGCATAGCGCGCGGGAACGTTCATCGACCGGCAAAAGGCGATGGCCAGGTGCGCGAAATCCCGGCACACGCCCTGCCTTCTTTCCAAGGTGTCGATCGCCGAACAGGTCTCCCCCGAACTTCCAGTGACATAAGCAACGTGTTCAAAGATCCAATCGCTCACTCCGGCGGCAATGGTATACGGGCTTGTTAGATTGCCGAACAAATCCATCGCATGCTGCCGGAAGCGATCGGACTGGCAGTAGCGGCTGGGGAACAAAAATGGAATCGCTTCCGGGCTTAGGTTGGATGGACAATCGAGGTTCAGATCCGCAACCGATACGATTTTTGTGCGCGTGCTGACCTCCGCCGAATAGCTGATTTTCAACGTCCCCGGATTGAGGGTCTTTAGCCGCGAGATGCGATTCATCCCGTGAGCCAGCGTGAACTCCTCCACATCCACGTATGGCCCTGTAACCAGCGATTCGCGAAGAATTTGCTGACCACGGGTTTGGATGCATTTCAAGGCAAACAGAAATGTGGTCGGACCATTGAGATTATAGCTGAGGTCGGAAGTAACTCGGAAATTCATAAGCGAAAGTATTGCAAAATGCCACGCGATTACGCTTTCTCGCGATCGCTGCCAGTGATCCATCCGCGGGCCGTATCAATGGTTGTTAGAACCGCATCTGCTCCGGCCTCCTTCAGCGTTTTCATTGACTCCGGATTTTGTTCCTTATCTCCCCACAGTGCCACAGCGATTGTCATCGATGGAAAATGGTGTCGCAGCTTTGCGCAAAGATAGCGGGCCTGAAGAGCCGTGGTGGGGGCCACTGCGGAAATAAAGACCAGGTCCGGCGCCGCATCGCGCACCCAACCGATGGATTCGCCCGACACCCTTGTCGCCGATCCATTGCGCGCGACGCATCCCATGCCGGCCAGCGACAGGACCAGCATTTCGCCGGCGAGTTGATCGCGATATGCCTTTGCGGGAACGCAGCAAACCCGCGGCAGTGCGTCGCTGGCCTCCGGTGCCGCGGGCTCCAGGCGGGCTTCAAGATCGTCGAGAAGATCACGCAAACCCTGCTCCACGAACTCAAGCTGCTCGTCATCTAACAGACCCATGCGGTGATCGGTCTCCGCGGCGGTGATCACGGGAATCAGCATATTGTCAAACAACGCCTCCGGCGTGTTCGATTTCAAATAATGATCCACCAGATCCGATTCATCATGCTCACCCATCCTTTGCAAGCGATGATAACATTCCTCAGCCGGTGTAAGAGGTTCCTCATCGCTCAACGCGATGCTCAGAAACTTCAACCGCGGGATGTGCCGTCCCATCACCACCATACAGACGGTCAAGGGCGTCGCCAGCACCAGTCCCACCGGTCCCCATAGCCACGTCCATACCAAGGCCGCAACGATCAGCGCGATCGGCGACACACCGGTGCTGCTGCCATAGAGCCATGGCTCCATGACATTGTTGCTGATCAATTCGATCACGATGAATAAACTGATCGTCAGCAGTGGGCCCCACCAGTCCGTGGAAACAGCGAGTGAAATGATGATCGGGAATGATGCCGCGATCCAGGGGCCCACATAGGGAACAAAGCGCAGGACGGTCGCCAACGCGCCCCACAAAGCGGCATTGGGCACACCGATGAAATAGAGCCCGATCCCCACCGCAATGCCATAGGTCACGTTCACGACCAACTGCATGCGGAGGTATTTCGACACCCTTGAAGCGGCATCATCCATCGCGCGCGTGGTCGCGCCGATGCGGCCTTGGCCGATCAGGCGGATGACCCGGTTGCGGAGGTCCTCGCGTTGCAGAAGCATGAAAACCAGCAGCAGTAAAACCAGCGCTGCCGTGCCAAGCGGACCCAGCACCACTTGCACCAACTCAAGCCGCTTGTCCAATCCGGTGACAACTTCCACCGGCATAGGTTTGGCGTCGGTGCTTGGATGCGTCTCACCTTTCGGACCTTCCTTCGCTTCACCCGGCCAATCGTTTTTCAACTCTTCCCAGGTCTTCGAAACCTTCGCGAAAGGCCCGCCACTCGGAACCCGGATGGAATGCAGCTTGGCCCGGATGTTCTCCTTGTAGTCCGGCAACTTGTTCGCGAGTTGCACCGTCTCGCGGGTCAGAACCCAACCTGCCCCACCCGTCGCGGCAAAGATCATGGCGACCACCACGAGCACCGCGCCGATTCGCCCGATGTAGCGCTGCAAGCGTGTCACCGCCGGCGCGAGCATGAAGGTCAGCAAGGCCGCCAATGCGAGCGGCACCAGCAACTCACGCCCGAAATAGAGCGAGAGGATGATGAATGCAGCCAGAACTACATTCGAAATCGTCGACAGCGCATCCGCGGACGACGATTTTTTATGGGGAATTACCATTGGGGAGCGCGTCTTAAAGAGACTTCTCCAGATTTCCGGGCGATGCGATAAGTTTTATAATCCGTGGCAGAAGTTCCTCCCGGATCCTCTCCTTGCAGTCCGGCATCACGCCCATTCTCGCAAATCAACCCGCCGTGCTTTTTAGGTGCTCCGCAGGCAAGGGGATGATCCCCTTGCCCCCAGCAGGCAAAAATAAAACGGCAACGGCTCTCTCTATTATTCGTTAGCTGTTTGAATCCGCCCCGCTCCCACACACCACAATCATAGCTTAGCCACTGGCCCGATTTTCTGGGTCCGCCTCATTATTTTTCATTTTCTAATCTCCTGCGGATGTATGTTACTACGGAATCAAGCGCATTTTGCGCTTCAAGTGATTCCTGATAACTTATGAGCTTTGGGCAATGCCCGCTCACAACCTCGCCTTTGCCGAAGTATTTCCCATATATTCCACCTAACTCATTGAGTATAGTTTCCCCCAATGTATCCCATTCATCTCTTTCCAGGACATTAATCAAATTGCGATAATCTTTCAGGACCCAAATTTCATCAAATGTTTTGAAGGTTCCTTTGTCTATATGGTTTTGCGCCATTTTTTCATAGACCAACTTTAATGCGCGAATTATTTCTCCTTTGTTCATATACAATTAGTACTGAGGCAACTCCTGATATGGCACATCCCAATTGATTGCATCACGCGTCACATTATCCACCCAAAACTGCGTTCCGCCGCCTTTGAATTTGCCTCCTTGATCAGCCGCTATCCCCAAATATACGTGAACTCCGGCAGGTATTTCCACTTCCACATATCGATCATATGCGGAGCTTCCATCTAAATTCTTTAGGAGGAAACTTTCGGTCGCATTGCCCAAAGCGTAATCGATTTCCACCTGCGTTCTGTGGATAGGTTTCTCAAACATCAGGAATCCCCCACTTGCGCCATATTCTGAAATTGCCGGGTTCGATGAAAAACAACGGTATGCCTTTATGGGCTGAGTCGTCTCAAAAATCGTGACATTTGAATTAGAGAACGTGCTCAGTAACGTTTTGCCCTTCCATGCACTATTTGGAATGAGAGCATCAGATGTAAGCTGTCGTGCTCGTGTTACGGCTTCAGCATCATCAACATTTGCGAAGATTTTCTTGAAATCGGGGTGCCTCCATCCTTGGAACCCGGCATCCCACCACTGACCCGCGTTTTCTGGGAAATCATCCAACTTCGTCGAAAGCTGGTGGATCGCCTCGATAGCGGCCCCGTCCCCCTTTTTGATGAACTTGAACACTCTCGCCGTGGAACTGGGAAGGAGGGGGATGAAGCCCACCATAGCCATGTAATCACCCTGGCGCATCGAGTTGATGGTGATGGCGTAGTCGGCATATTCGTTGGTCATGCTGATCGCGATTTCGGCGCCCGCCGCAATGGTTGTCTCGACGCGCTTCGCGCATTTGACGATGTTCTCGGCGAGATGCTTTTTCTCGATAAGGATACCATCAATGCCGGTTCCTCCGTCCTCCTCCTCCGCGAGCCATACCTTGTAATCATCTTGCTCGTAGACCCAGGCCATCAGGATGCCCGCGAGTTGCATCTCGTTGCGGGTTTGGTCCGAACTCCAGATCTTCGTTTCCTCCTTGTCGAGGGCGAGGGTATTGGTGACTTTGGTTTTTTTCGCCCAGGGCCAATAGCTGTCGTATTCGTCTTCCTGGGAAACATCGACCGTGGTTCCCAGCCAGACGTCGTTGTCCGTCAAAATGGTCAATTCCTGCTGCAGGCCGTCATCGCTCTTGCCGGTGTAGGTCTTCAGCAACCACTCATATACTCTCGGGTCGAGAATCTTTACCCAGCGTGCGATGGCGGAAGTCCGGAACTCCTGGCCCTTGCTCCGCAGGTAGATCAGGATGTTGTTGACCTGGTCGATTTCGTCGCTGTCCGCATAGTCGTCCGCGTCATATCTTCCGTATTGGTATTTGAGATCGCTGTTTTCAAAGGCGAGGGTTTCCACCTCGAATTTGCCGGCGAGTCCCGGGCCGGGATCGCCGAAGGCAATGCCGTCAAAGGTGCCCGCCTGGGATGCTGCCGATGGCGCGAGCATTTCACCATCAATGCTGACGATGACATCGTTGCTGGTTCCGGAGAAATTGAATTGGAGGCTGTGGAATTTCCCGTCGATGAGACCGGAAGGAAATTTCGCGGACGGAAGAACGATGGCCGATCCCTGCACATTCACTTGGCTGGGTGCCACCTGGCAGGTCCATATCCGGGTGCCGTCGCCGACGGCGAGTTGGAACGCACCGTCGGGTCCATTGGCCGCGTCATGCGCGAGCAGCTTGAAGCTCAGGGAAACCGCCCGTGCGCCTGTTAGGCTCCACGGAGCCGTACCGGAGGTAGTCGCGTAGTAGGCGGTGTTTTCGCCAGTGCTGTCGATGCGTATGATGCCTGAGGCGCTGACGGCGCGCGTTGCTGTGCTCAGGGTATTCGTGACATTCCAGGGAGTCGGATTGGATTGGAAGTGATCCGGCAGGGAGGAACCGCGCATGGTCCACGAGTTTGGCTGCTCGATTTCATCGCCCGGATCGACGTAAGCCTGATGAGTCTTGGGAACGAGATCCTCGAAGCCGTTGTGGAACTGATAGGTGTTCGCGATCTCTAATCCCAGGGCACTCTTGGCCGAGGCAGGCAGGTCTTCGTCAGTCTGAACGCGGTCGAGTTCCCCCGCAAGCGCTGCGCCGTGGGTTCCTTCAGCCTGGAATGTCTGGGAGCGCGTGGTCCGGTCTTGGGCTGCGTATAGCTGGTCGAATGCCTGGAAGCTGCGCCCCGGCGGACCACGCACGAGGAACGAGCGCTTCAGCGATGAATCGTCGAAGGCATCCTTGATATCCATCATCCCAGTGATGTCGCAGCCGCTGGCAACAAGAGCATCGCCAAGAGCCGCCAAGTCAGCCTGCGGGTCCACGGGATACCAGATATCCCCCATCCGCCCGGTGACACCATCGAGAACCGAATCTGCCTTCCGGTCTGACGAAAACACCCTGACTCCCGATTTCGTCGGAGCAGGAAATCGAAAACTCGAAAAGCTATTGTGATATTTTCCGAAACGCCGGCCTCCCAGGGTCACATCAATTTTGTTGTAACCGTCCTGAATTTCCAAAGCATCCACGGTGAATTCGAAGGCCGTGTCCTTCGATTCAGAGTCCAGGTCCGCATAGGCGCTTTGGTAGGAACTGAGAATATCCGCGGACACATCCTGGATGGCACCTTCGCCTTTGTACACTTGTTGAAGCGCCGTGAAGCCGGGAGCTTCGCCAAGACCCCGCGCTTCGAACAAAAGCTCAACCCCCTGGCTATTGGTTTCCGCAACTTCGACGGGTTTGGGTGATTTGAGCTCAAACCCGCTCTGTTTGAGTGTCCATTCGCCGGGCTCATTCCAAGTGTCGTTCGGCATGGTGAGGGCGATGTCATCATCCAAATCCGTCACGAAAACCGGCTTGGCCGAAGGGAGAGCCTCAACCATTGCGGCGGTTGCAGGGGCAGGCTTTGCGACAGCCAAGAATGGCTTTGATTCAAATTGATACCAAGCCGTTCCCTCGTGCTCCGATGCTTGGTCGAGTTCCACTTGATGATCGCCGACGCTAAGAGCGAAAGACGCCCCCTCGGGCAAGCCCATGTAGTCGGTGTCGACACTGATCCGCGACGGGTAGGTGGGACGTTCCGGATTTCTTACAGGATCGCCAACGAATTGATAACCGCCCTGCCCGCTTCCTTCGATGACGATCGTCTCCGAGCCCCGACCGCCGAGACCATTTTCAGCAACAATCGTGACCTCATTTCTCCCAGGGAACAGCTTGTAAGTGTAGTCTGATAGCCGGAAAACCCCAGGTTTGTCTCCGGCTGAAAGTTCTTTTTCACGGCTATTCAACCAGAGCTTGAGCGACGCCATGTCTCCCGTCTCGGCCACGTCGGACAACGCGTCGTAAACCACAGCGTTTAGATTCAGCTGATCTCCGGAAATCGACTTTCCGGTGATTTCCACTCCCGGAAGCGGAGTTTCCCGCGAAACGCCGGAAACCGTCTCAAAATGGTATTTGGTAGCTTCGTTGGGATCGCTGGCGATCTGCGGGATGCGTTTTTGAATGATCATGGGGAGATTCCCCAACCACACGCGCGAGTTCGACCACCGCTCGAAAGACATCTCTTCCAAAGCGGGCGGAGATTCCTGACGGAAACTTTCGAAGGGCGCCAATGACAACTCGTGCCAGCCGGAGGAA